>CAYRLV010000174.1:0-6186 GCA_964425155.1 uncultured Ornithinicoccus sp.
CCTCGGCCGTGCCGACCGCGTACGGGGCGCGTCCGTCCGGCCTCAGCCTGCGGTGGCTCGGACGCGGTAACGCAGGTGCAGGACCCGACGGCCGCGGATGACCACGTCCGGATCCTCGAGCAGGTGCTGACCGTCGATGGATCCGAAGTAGCGCTTGCCCGACCCGAACACCACCGGCACGACATCCATGGCCACTTCGTCCACCAATCCCAGGGCGAGGGCCTGTCCACCGACGTCGCCCGCTGCCACGCCGACCGTGCGTTCGCCCGCGAGGTCCTTCGCCTGGGCGATCGCGCCGGCGACGTCGTCGACGAAGTGGAACGGCGCCTCCGGGTGCCAACCGTTCGGCCTGGGCCGGTGTGAGACCACCACGATGTGCTCACCGCTCGGTGGCGTGCCGTCCCAGCCGTTGGTGAGGTCGAAGACGTGGCGGCCGACCACGAGACACCCGATGCCGTCCCAGGTCGGCCGGATGTAGTCGGCCGAGGCGCGCGACATCCTGAAGTGGCCGCCGTCGAAGGGGTCGGTGTCGCCGTTGGAGTACCAGTCAAACAGGGGTCCGACGTCGTCGTGGTCGTCGGCGATGAAGCCGTCGACCGACACGACGTTGTGCATCACGACGGTGCTCATCACGCCTCCTGCTGCCAGGCGGGTCGCTCGTCCGGGGCAATCATCGGACCGGACAGTTGCACCTGGGCGAGGAGCCAGCCGTCGTGGTCGTGGACCAGCACCATCCCGATCCGGAACGAGCCGCTGGACTCACGGCCCATCGCGGTGGTGCGTTGCCGCTGGATGCCGGTCACGAGGACCATCCCGTCGGCGACGGAGCGGACCTCCGGCTCGTCGATGGCGAACTCGTGGTTGGTCAGACCCCCGCGGTGGCGGCCCACCCAGGCGTCCTTGTCCAGGACGAACCCCACGGGCCCGATCCCGCGGAAGTCGGGATGCAACAACTCCTGGTATGCAGCGATGTCGCCGGCGAGTTCGGCCGCGCTGAAGCGGTGCACGAGGTCCAGGACGTCGGATACTTCGGTCATGATCTCTCCCTATACTTGCAGTGACTACAAAACTAAAGTGACACCAGAATTTTGTCCAGTGAGTTGAGGCGCTGATGGGACTCCGCGAGCGAAAGAAGGAACGCACCAAGCACGTGCTGGGCGACGTCGCCTGGCGGCTGTTTGCCGACCGCGGCTTCGAGCACGTGACCGTCGCCGACATCGCGCGCGAGGCGGAGGTCGCCGAGACCACCGTCTACAACTACTTCCCGACCAAGGAAGACCTCTTCTACTCGCGCTTGGAGGGTTTCGGCGCACAGCTGGTCGCAGCCGTGACAGCGCGGGAGACCGGCGAATCGGTGCTGACCGCGTTCCGCCGGTTCGTTCTGGAGACCAACGGGCTGCTCACCGAGATCGAGGCAGGGGACGCCACGGCGCTGGCACGGGCGCGGACGGCCCACCGCATGATCGCCGAGAGTCCCGCGCTGCAGGCACGCGAGCAACAGGCCCTCACCCGCCATACGGACGCGCTCGCCGATGCGCTCGCCGGCGAAGCCGAACCCAGCGGCGACCACGACACCGCCCTCGAAGCCCGTGTGGTGGCCAACGCACTGATGGGAGTGCACCGCACGCTGGTCGACTTCACCCGCCGACGGATCCTCGACGACGAGCAGCCCACGCGGCTCGCCGCCGACGTGCACACCCTGGGCAGCAGCGCCTTTGCGTTGCTCGAGCGCGGACTCGGCGACTACGGCACCCGCGCCGAGGGCCCTTGAGGGCAGGACCTGCACCCGCCGACAACCGCCGGGCCCGCCCACCGTGCACCTGTTGCCGCGTGCTCGCACCCTCGGCCTCATGGCTTCACCCCACGAACGTGAGGACGATGAGACCCAGGCCGAGCGGCACGTCCAGGAAGAGGCAGGCCTCCGCCATCGAGGTCGGGACCACCGCCCTGCGCCGCAGGTGGATCACATCCCAGATCGCGTGGCTCGCGAGCGCCAAGCCGGCAACCACGAGGCCGACCTCCGGGGCGAGGAACATCGCGAGCACCGCGACTCCGCCGAAGCCCGCCAGGGCCAGTGCCTGGGCGGTCAGCGGCCTTCCGGGTACCCGCAGGCCCAGACCCACACCGATCAGGACGACGGCGGCGAGGCCAATGCCGGCCCACCACGTGAGGCCCACCAGCTCGCCGGCAATGACCACCAGCGTGCCGGCGGGGATGGCGGCCCAGGCGACCCATGGTGTGGCCAGCGCCGCGGCGGCCAGGTAACACAGCGCGGCGACGCTCACCGTGATCGCCAGACCGTCACGCCCGCTGTCTCCCGCGGTCAGGATGGACCCCACCGCCGCGGCGAGGCCCACCGCCATCGGCCAGTAGTGCCGCAGGGGACGCCTCCTCGGCGCCGCCACCGTGGAGCCGCTCACGGCGCGAACACCCTGGACACCCTGGACGCCCTGGACACCGCACGAGCCCGGACACCGAACACCGCCATCAACTCCGCACTCTTAACGCGAACTTCCTTGCGATAAGAGCGTAGGTGGGGTCGTCGTGCTAGTGCAAGTGAATTCGCGTTAAGATCCATGCTGATGAGTGCCAAGCAGCTGCAACGACCGGGCGGGCGGACCGCCCGCGTGCGCGCCGCGGTCCACGCGGCCGTGCTCGACCTGGTCGCGGTCGATCCGTGGGGGGCCTTGACGGTGGCGATGGTCGCGGAGCGGTCCGGGGTCCACCAGGCCACCATCTACCGACGCTGGGAGTCGCTGAACGGTCTGCTCTACGACGTCGTCGCCGAGCAGATCGCCCGGACGGCGCCCATCCCCGACACCGGCAGTCTCGAGGGTGATCTGCGCGGATACGCCGCGAATGTGGCCAGCCACCTCGCCGGCCCGCTCGGCACCCTGATCCTGCGTGCGTCCTTCGTCGATGTCGGCAGCGGACTGCACCCGCGGATGCCGCCTGCCGTGCTGGAACGCGAGGCACCGCTCAAGGCCATGCTGGCCCGCGCCAGCTCCCGCGGCGAGCAGCCACCGAGTCACCGCCAGCTCATCGACATCGTGCTGGCACCGCTGTACTTCCACACCCTGTTCGGCACCCCCCTCACCGCCGACGAGGCAGACGCGCTCGTCGACCGACTTCTGCACCTCGACGCTCGCCAGTCCGCCAATCACTAGACGTCACAGGGGTACCGGCGAACTGCCCCCCAGCCAACCATCACCACGACCGACCAACCACAGCACGTGTGACCAGGGAGAAATCATGGGAAAGGTGCAGGCGCAGGCGATCATGTCGCTGGACGGCTACGTCGCCAAGCAGGACAACTCCATCGGCCGGCTCTTCGACTGGCTCCAAAACGGAGAGGTGGCCCTCCCGACCCCCGCCGGAGACTTCACCGTCCACCTCTCCCCCGCCAGTGCCGAACACTGGCAGCGGTGGGTGCAGTCGCTGGGAGTTCTGGTCTGCGGCCGCACACTGTTCGACGTGGCGGCGGGGTGGCACGGCCGCCACACTCTCGACGTCCCCGTCGTGGTCGTCACGCATCGCGTCCCCCAGCACTGGGTGGACGAACATCCTGACGCGCCGTTCTCGTTCGTCACGGACGGGGTCGAAGCCGCCGTCGCGCTCGCTCAGGAGATCGCCGGTGACCGGGTCATCTCGGTGACCGGCGGCACGATCGCACGTCAGTGCCTGGACCTCGGCCTGCTCGATGAGGTGGCAGTCGACCTCGTTCCGGTCGTGATGGGCCACGGCAACCGGCCGTTCTTCGGCGAGATCTCTTCCGAGGACGTCCTGCTCGGCGACCCGACCACGTGCATCCGAGGCGATCGCGTCACCCACCTGGTCTTCCCGGTGCTGCGCTGACCGCGAGAACTCCGCGCCGAAAACCCTTTGCCGGGAGCACGCCACCGGTGCCACAGTGCTGCGTATGGAGTGCTGAGCCGTCCCGTCCCCCTCTAGCCGTCGAGTCGATCTTCCCGTCGACTCGGCCTTCGACCGGATGTGCTCGTGCCTACCCATACTCCCTCGCGCGCCGACCGCGCCCGCCCGGAACGCCGGGCGTTCGTCACCTTCCTGATGTTCAACGACAGCTACCTGCCGGGCTGCCTGATGGCTGCCTACGGCCTGCAGCGTCAGGGCAGTCGCACCGATCGGGTCTGTCTGGTCACCGAGGAGGTCTCCGCGCGGGCGCGTGCCGCGTTGCGCACCGTCTATGACCGCGTGCTGCACGTCGACAAGATCCCTGTCCCTGCCGACGACGGCGCGTCATCGGCTGACGGCATGCGCACCGGGTCGGCTGACGGCGTGCGCACCGGTTCGGCTCGCGTGCAGGCCGCCGCCCTCACCCGCTTCGCCGCCCTGCGGCTCGGGCCGGACGGAGACTTCGGCTGCGCCTACGACAAGGTCGTCAACCTGGACGCCGACCTGCTGCCGATCCGTGACTTCGAGCGACTCTGGGACGTGCCGGCACCGGCGGGGATCGTGAACGAGCGCCGCCACCACATGGCGGAGATCGACGCGCGCGGCCGACTGGTGCCTCGGCCGGATGCCCTGCGCACCGGCCGGTGGGTCTGGCACGACGTCTACGACGACATCTGCCCGCCGGGTTCGCCGGTGCCGCAGGAGGTCACCGACCGCGTCGCGAGGGACGACACGAACTACGGCATCAACGCCTCGGTGCTGGTGCTCCAGCCGTCGAGGGCCACCTTCGACGACTTCATGCACTGGGTCGGTCGCGGCACCGTCCGTGACCTGGTCCGCGAGCGGTGGGCCTGGACCGACCAGCAGGCCGCGACCCTCTACTGGTCCGGCCGCTGGACCAGCCTCGATCCGAGCTACTCGCTGTTCTACGGACACCCGTCGATCGAGCTCGGCCGTGGCCTGCACTTCGCCGGGGTCAAGCCGTGGTCGTGGCGCAAGAAGGGCTTCGCCCGCCGCATCCAGCGGTTCCCGGACTACGCACTGTGGAGTCGGCGGTTCCTCGAGTTGATGAGGGAGTACCCCGATTTTCGGCGGCTCAAGGGGTTGCGTCGCCTCGAGCAGGCGATCCTCGCGGTGGTGCGCTGATGGATGTCGACCTGATCGTCGTCGGCGCCGGCCTGTTCGGCCTGACCGTCGCCGAACGCATGGCCGTCCAGCACGGCCGGCGGGTGCTCGTCGTCGATCGACGCCCGGTGATCGGCGGCAACAGCTACAGCGAGGTGGAGACCGAGACAGGCATCGAGGTCCATCGCTACGGCACGCACGTCTTCCACACCTCGAACGAGCGAGTATGGCGGTACGCCAACCGATTCACGGGGTTCACCGCATACCGGCACCGGGTGCGGACCGTGCACCACGGCGAGGTCTTCCCCATGCCGGTCAACCTGGCCACGATCAACCAGTTCTTCCGCACCGCGCTCGGCCCCGAGGAGGCTCGGTCGCTGATCCGTGAGCAGGCCAGCGCCTCCGACCCGGAGAGCGCACGCAGTCTGGAGGCGCGCGCCATCGGTCTGCTGGGGCGCCCGCTCTACGAGGCGTTCGTCCGCGACTACACGGCCAAACAGTGGCAGACGGACCCTCGTGACCTGCCGGCGTCCGTGATCGCACGGCTGCCCCTGCGCTTCGACTACGACGACCGCTACTTCAGTGATCGGTATGAGGGCATCCCCGTCCACGGATACGGCACCTGGGCCGAGCGCATGGTGGATGATCCGCGGATCGAGGTTCGCCTCGACACTGACTTCCTGGATCCCACTCAACCGGTGAGCAAGGCGGCAGCGGCCGGACGAGTTCCGGTCGTCTACACCGGACCGATCGACCGGTACTTCGACTACGCCGAGGGTGAGTTGTCTTGGCGCACGCTGGATTTCGACTTCCAGGTCCAGCCGGTAGGAGACTTCCAGGGGACCAGTGTCATGAACTACGCGGACGCCGACACGGCCTTCACCCGGATCCACGAGTTCCGCCACCTGCATCCCGAGCGCGACTATCCGTGTGATCGCACGGTCATCGCCCGAGAGTTCTCCCGGCCGGCGACACGCTCGGACGAGCCCTACTACCCGGTGAACACGCCCGCTGATCGCGCCACGTTGCTCCGCTATCGCGACCTTGCCCGCGCCGAGCCCGACGTGTCCTTCGGTGGACGGCTCGGCACCTACCAGTATCTCGACATGCACATGGCGATCGCCTCCGCGCTCACCCTGGTCGACCGTC
>CAYRLV010000174.1:6286-7675 GCA_964425155.1 uncultured Ornithinicoccus sp.
CATGGTCGACGTGCAGAACGCGATCTTTCGCGCAGGACTGCGGTCCAGCCCGGTCGACCTCGCACTGGTGCGTGAGCGTTACCTCGATATGGAGTACCGGGTCGCGTGCACCGTCGCCGAGCAGGAGGGCCGGGTTGTCGGCTTCCAGTCGCTCAAGCGGGCGTGGCCCGGGAACCCCTACGACGTGCCGGAAGGCTGGGGGATCATCGGGACACACATCCACCCTGACGCCGGCCGTAGCGGATTGGGCCGGCGCCTGTTCGACACGTCTCTTGCGGCGGCGAGGGGCGCCGGGCTGAGGCATATCGACGCCAGCATCGGCGCCGACAACGCACCGGCCTTGGCCTACTACTCGGCCATGGGCTTCACCCCGTACCGGGAGAACGGCGACACCATCCAGCATCGCTTGGACGTGACCTAGCCCTTCTCGTGCCCGGCGAGCTATTGCGAAGTAGCCTCGCGTTCGTGTCCGACGACGACTGGAGGGATGGCGGGTTCTGTGGGCGTCGGCCCTCCACGGAGGCTTTCGCCTGGGTGGCAGCATCGCTGGGTGAGAGAAGCCGCGTCGTCGGCTGTCGCCGCCTGACCGGCGGCGTTTCGTCCGCCGTACACCGGATAACTGTCGAACGACAGGGAGTGCGCACCTTCGTCGTCCTGCGGCAGTATCCGGGCGGGCTCGGCCTGGAGGAAACCTTGACGAGGGAGATCGCCAACCTCGGCGTGGTGGCGGGAAGCGGGCTGCCGATCCCGAGCATCCTGGCAACGGATGTCGCCGGCACTGCCACTGGGGGCGCGCCGTCGTTGCTGATGACTCGGCTGCCCGGGCACGTTGACCTCAATCCAGCGGAACCTCGGTCGTGGATGAGGAGGATCGCCGAGCTTGCGGCGTTGCTGCATTCCCTCGACCTCCCAGCCGCGACCTTCAGTCCCTGGACGGATTCATGGATCCCTCCACAAGACGCGCTTCGCGTGCCGCTCGGCGCACAGAACCCGGCTGTGTGGAAGACGGCCTTTGGTGTCATGGCACAGCCGCCGCCAACAGGCCCTGACGTCTTCCTGCACGGCGACTTCCTGCCGGTCAACCTGCTGTGGCGGCGAGGGCGCATCACCGGCCTGACCGACTGGAATGGCGTCCACCGGGGGTCACGTGCGGTAGACGTCGGCCAGTGTCGGCGCTATTTGGCGGCCCTGTACTCGCCCGTGTGGGCGGAGCAGCTTCGGTTGCTCTATGAGTCCGTGGCCGGGGTGACTCTCGATCCGTGGTGGGACCTGTATGCGTTGCTGCACCATGACGACTCACAGGCGAAGTGGATGACCCGTCAGGTTGCTGGACGTCGCCCCGTCGACGCATCCGGCATGACTGCTCGAGTCGAGGTCGCGATCGAGGCT
>CAYRLV010000175.1:0-5550 GCA_964425155.1 uncultured Ornithinicoccus sp.
GGCACCGAGGAGCTCGGCCGGGTCCGCGAGGCCACCCGGCGGCTCGCCGAGGGCCTCGGCGTCGAGGGGCTGATGAACGTGCAGTTCGCGCTCGCCCAGGACGTGCTCTACGTCCTGGAGGCCAATCCGCGTGCCTCCCGGACCGTGCCCTTCGTGGCCAAGGCCACCGGCGTGCCCCTCGCCAAGGCGGCGGCCCGCGTCATGCTCGGTGCCACGATCAAGCAGCTGCGGGCCGAGGGACTGCTGCCGCCGGACGGCGACGGTGGCGAGCTGCCGGCCGGGGCGGCGGTGGCGGTCAAGGAGGCGATCCTGCCGTTCAAGCGGTTCCGCACGGCCGATGGCCGGGTGGTCGACAGCATCCTGGGCCCCGAGATGCGCTCGACCGGCGAGGTGATGGGGATCGACGACAACTTCGGCTCGGCGTTCGCCAAGAGCCAGCTGAGGGCCGAGAGCGCCCTCCCCGGCAACGGGACGGTCTTCGTGTCCGTGGCCAACCGCGACAAGCGGGCCATGATCTTCCCGGTCAAACGCCTGGTCGACCTCGGCTTCGACATCATCGCCACGGCAGGCACGGCAGACGTGCTGCGACGCAACGGGATCCACGCCGACGTCGTGCGCAAGCACAGCCAGGGCCGAGGCGAGCAGGGAGAGCCGACGATCGTCGACCGGATCACCGCCGGCGAGATCGACATGGTGATCAACACGCCGTCCGGCCGGGACGCCCGGGCGGACGGCTACGCCATCCGGGCCGCGACGACCAGCATCGACAAGCCGATCATCACCACGGTGCAGCAGCTCGGCGCCGCGGTGCAGGGGATCGAGGCACAGCTGGCCGGACCGCTGGTCGTGAAGTCCCTGCAGGACCACGCCCGCGACCTCGACCTCTCCCGGGAGGGAGCGCGGTGACGACGCCATCGACCCGCCGGATCCCGCAGGTGACGGGGGAGCTCATCGCCGCCCGGCGCGCCGGCGCCTACCAGCACCTGACCTTCGTGGCGCCCGGCATCGCCGAACTCGCCCGACCCGGGCAGTTCGTGGCCCTCGCCGTCGGGGGTCCGACCTCCGCGCACCTGCTGCGCCGGTGCTTCTCGATCCACCGGGTGAGCCCCAGCGGGACCTACGGCGGCACGGTCGAAGTCGTGGTCGCGGCCACGGGGCCGGGCACCGAGTGGCTCTGCGCGCTGCGGGCGCACGACCCGGTCGACATCGTCGGGCCGCTCGGCCGCGCCTTCCCGCAACCGAAGGAGCCGGTGCCGTGCGTCCTCGTCGGTGGCGGCTACGGCAGTGCCCCGCTGTTCTGGTTGGCCGACGACCTGCGCGAACGCGGTTGCCCCGTGGAGATGGTGCTCGGGGCCGCGAGCGAGGACCGGTTGTTCGGTGTGGTGGAGGCCCGGCGCTCGGCCGGGTCGGTCACCGTCACCACCGACGACGGGTCGGCGGGCACGCGTGGCTGGGTCTCCGACGTCCTGCCGGACGTGATCCGCCGCAGCGGTGCCGCGGTGGTCTACGGTTGCGGACCGATGGGCATGCTCGAGTCGATCACGCGCGTCGCCGAGGCTGAGGGAGCGGTGGCGCAGGTCGCCGTGGAGGAGTCGATGGCCTGTGGTGTCGGGGTGTGCATGACCTGTGTGCTGCCCGTGAGAGGCAACGACGGGGTGACCCGGATGGTGCGTTCCTGCGTCGAGGGGCCGGTGTTCCGGGGCGACCGCATCCGTTGGGACGCCTTCGAGTCCGGCTGGGGCAGGGTGCCCGCCGACGCGGTCGGGGCGCCCACGCAGACCCAGGGGGGCCACTGATGGTGACCGCACCGACCACCGCGACGACTCCGCATACGGGGCGGTCGGGTGAGGACGCCGAACGGCTCCCGGCCATCGACCTGGCCGTGCCCTTGGCCGGACGCACGCTGCCCAACCCGCTGATGACCGCCTCCGGCTGTGCCGCGGGCGGTCGCGAGCTGCACCGGTTCTTCGACGTCGCCGAGCTCGGCGCGTTCGTCACCAAGTCCGTGATGGGCGGGCCGCGGTCCGGTCGCGGGACGCCCCGGATGGCCGAGACCCCGAGCGGCATGCTCAACTCGATCGGGTTGCAGGGCCCGGGGATCCACAGTTTCGTCGAGCACGATCTGACCTGGCTGAAGTCGGTGGGCGCTCGCGCCATGGTGTCGATCGCCGGCAGTTCGAGTGGCGAGTACGCCGAGGTGGCCCGGGTGCTGCGGTCGTCCGACGCCTTCGACGCGGTGGTGGGGGTCGAGGTCAACATCTCCTGCCCCAACGTCGCCAACCGCGGCCTGGTCTTCGCGTGCGACCCGCTGGCCTCCGCCAAGGTGATCGCCCTGGTGCGCGAGCAGCTGCCGCGGGACATCCCGGTGCTGGCCAAGCTCAGCCCCGACGTCACCGACATCGTCGAGGTGGCGCGGGCGTGCGTGAAGGCGGGCGCCGACGGGCTGGTGATGATCAACACCCTGCTGGGCCTGGTGATCGACACCGACCGGATGCGTCCGCAGCTCGGCGGGATCACCGGGGGACTGTCCGGTCCGGCCATCCGGCCGGTCGCGGTGCGGGCCGTCTGGCAGGTGCACGGGGCGATGCGCGAGGGACGACTGCCGACCGTGCCGATCGTGGGGGTCGGGGGAGTGCGCACCGGTGACGACGCGCTGCAGCTGGTGGCCGCGGGCGCCAGCGCCGTGCAGGTCGGCACCGCCACGTTCAACGACCCCGGAGCACCCCGACGGGTGCTGCACGAGCTCGCGCAGGCCCTGGCCACGCGCGGCTTCCCGAGCATCCACGACGCGATCGGAATCGCCCACACCAGATTGGATCCCCACCGATGACCACCACCTCGCAGCCCGGCCCCGCCGACGACCTCGGGTTCGGTGGCCGGTTGCGCCAGACCATGGACGAGCTCGGGCCGCTGTGCGTCGGCATCGACCCGCATCCGCGGCTCCTCGCCGAGTGGGGGCTGCCGGTCACCGCGAGCGGCCTCGAGCAGTTCGCCTCGACCTGCGTCGAGGCCCTGGCGGGCACGGTCGCCGTCGTCAAGCCCCAGTCGGCCTTCTTCGAGCGGTTCGGCTCCGAGGGGGTCGGCGTGCTCGAGCGCACCCTGGCCGCGCTGCGCGGCAGCGGCACCCTCACGCTGCTGGACGTCAAGCGCGGCGACATCGGCTCCACCATGGAGGCGTATGCCGCGGCCTACCTCTCCGACGACGGTCCCCTCCGCGCCGACGCGGTGACGGTGAGCCCCTACCTGGGCTACGGCTCGCTCCGGCCGGCCATCGACCTGGCTCGCTCCACCGGACGCGGGGTCTTCGTGCTCGCCCTCACCTCCAACCCGGACGGCCCGTCGGTGCAGCACGCCCGGCACGAGGAGCGCAGCGTGGCCGGCTCGATCGTCGAGTCGGTCGCCGCGGACAACGCCGAGGCGGCCGACCTCGGGCACGTCGGGATGGTGGTCGGGGCCACCGTGGGCGCCGCGGTGGACGACCTCGGTCTCGACCTGTTGGGCACGCGAGCGCCGTTGCTGGCGCCCGGGTTCGGGGCGCAGGGCGGCACCGCGGAGGACCTGCGCGCGGTCTTCGGCCCGGCCGTGCCCAACGTGCTCGCGAGCAGCAGCCGCGCGGTCCTCGCCGCCGGTCCGGACGTGCGCGCCCTCACCGAGGCGGCCCAGCGCGCGGCCGACCAGGTGGCGGCCCTGCTCCCCGCCTGACCCGCGCGCACACACACCCCCTCTCCGTGAGGAATCTTCGTGAGGTTTGGTGCCCTCAGAGGGCACCAAACCACACGAAGATCCCTCACGGAGACGGGGCGGGCGGGGCCGGTTTTGCCTCCGTGCGTGCGTTGTGGAACGTTGGGCACCGTGGACCCCGACGAGGTGTTGGACCTCATCCGTTCCGTGGCGGCGAAAGTCATCTCGCCCCGCTTCCGCGACCTCGCCGAGGGCGAGGTGATGGAGAAGAACCCCGGCGACCTGGTCACCGTGGCCGACCACGAGGCCGAGGAGCTGATCACCGCGGCGCTGCTGTCCGCCCACCCGGACGCCGTCGTCCTCGGCGAGGAGGCGTTCGCCGCGGACCCGGGCCTGCTGGACCGGTTCCGCACGGCCGACCACGCCTTCACCGTCGACCCGGTCGACGGCACCAAGAACTTCGTGCACGGCAACCCGGACCATGCCGTGATGGTCAGCGAGATCCGCGGCGGCACCGTCGTGCACGGCTGGATCTGGCAACCCGAGCACGAGCAGGCCTGGGTGGCCGAGCGCGGTGCCGGGGTCTTCCGCAACGGGGTGCGGATCCACCGTGCCCCGGTCACCGGCGGGGCGCCGCGCGGCGCGACCTCACGGTGGTCGCGGCGCGGCGAAGTGCTCGGCGACCTGCCGCCCCTGGTCGGCACCTGGGCCTGCTGCGGGATCGACTACCCGCGGCTGATCGAGGGCGCGATCGACTACCTCGTCTACACGCACAGCAGCTTCTGGGATCACCTGCCGGGCACGCTGATGCTCGCCGAGGCCGGGGGAGCCTACGGCCGCCCCGACGGAGCGTATGACGTGCGCAGCGGCCCCGGCGCCCTGGTCTCGGCCAGCGACGCCGGGACCCTGCGCACCGTTCTCGCCACGGGACTCTGACGCGCAGTCAGGAGAGCAGGGCCCGGAGCTTGCCGAGCTTCTCGGGGTTGCGCACGAGGTACATCGCGCTGATGCCGTCGTCCTGCACGGTGAGGAAGCCGACGGTGTCGACGGTGCCGTCCGGAGCGGTCGCCACGACCGCCGCCTGCCCGTTGACGGTCGCGACGCGGGTCGTGAGGGCGAGGCCCTCGGGCTTGCTCATGACCCCGAGCAGGAAGCGGATCGCCTTGTCCCCGCCGTGGATCGGGTTCAGGGCCGCACTCTTCACGCCGCCGCCGTCGGTGACCAGCACGACCTCGGGCGCCAACAGCGCCATCAGCCCGTCGACGTCGCCCTCGGTCGCGGCCCGGAGGAACTGCTCGGTCACCTCCCGGTGGCGGGTCGCGTCCACGACGTTGCGGGGCTGCCGCGCCCGCACGTGCGATCGCGCGCGGTGCGCCAGCTGCCGGACGGCCGCCTCGGAGCGGTCCAGCGCCGCGGCGACCTCCGGGAACGGCATCGCGAAGACGTCGTGCAACACGAACGCCGCCCGCTCCAACGGCGACAGCGTCTCCAGCACGACCATCATCGCCATCGACACCGAGTCGGCCAGCTCCACACTGCCCTCGACGTCCGCGCCCGGACCCGTGGCGAGCGGCTCCGGCAGCCACGGCCCGACATACGACTCCCGTCGGCTCGCCTGCGCGCGCAGCCGGTTCACCGCGAGCCGACTGGTCGTCGTGAGCAGGTAGGCGACCGGTTCCCGCACGTCCGAGCGGTCGGCCGCCGACCACCGCAGCCAGGTCTCCTGCACCACGTCCTCGGCGTCCGCGACGCTGCCGAGCACGCGGTAGGCCGCGCCGACGAGTCGCGGTCGCAGCCGGTCGAACTCCTGCGCCAGCGACTCCGCGGCGCCGGTCCGGTCGCGGCCTCCCTCGGGTGCGTTCATGCGGG
>CAYRLV010000175.1:5650-7668 GCA_964425155.1 uncultured Ornithinicoccus sp.
GGGTGCGTTCATGCGGGCGACAGGTCGCAGGTCTCGCGGAACCCCTGGCTGGTCAGGCCCATCGCCGCGTTGAACCGGGAGCGCTGGTTCTCCAGGGCGACCATCGCGGTGAGCTCGACCAGCTCGCGGTCGGACAGGTCGCGCCGCAACCCCGCCACCATCTCGTCGGTCACCGTCGGCTCGGTCTCGCTCATCGCCTCAGCGTAGGCGAGTACCCGCCGCTCCAGGTCGGTGAACACGTCGCTGTCCCGCCAGACCGGGACGGCACGCAGCTTGACCGGGTCGATGCCCTGGTGGTGCATCTCCCAGTAGCCGAAGTCCAGGCACCAGGAGCAGCCGATCCGCGCGGAGGCCGCCATCACGGCGAGGCCCTTCAGGGTCGGGTCGAGGCTGCGCCACCGACTCGCCGAGGACTCGGTGAGCAGCGTCGTCGCGAGCACCCCGCGGTGGTGGAAGGCGGCCAGGCCGGGCTCGAGCACCTGCCCGTAGCGGCGCCGCGAGTACCACTCGGCGAGTCGAAGCGCCACGGTGCGCGGGTGGTCGAGGGGAATGCGGGCCAGGCTGGCCACGTGGGGTGCGGTCATGGCGTCCTCCGAGCGGTCGTATGCGGTGTGTGGTCCGTCGAGCCGGCCGGCGTGGCCCGACACCGGGTGGACACGCGACGGCGACGGTCTGTGACATCGCGGGGTTCGCACCGGTGCCCGGGATCGGGAGGGGGCGGGGCTCGCGCGTTGCCAGCCGACCGGCATACTCGCTAGGTTCCTGATGACGCTTGCAGACACCCGGGCGCGGCCACCGACGGCGGCCCGCCCGGCCGACCCGTGACTTCTGTCCGGACGAGGAGACCGACCGTGGCACTTCCCCCGCTGACTCCCGAGCAGCGTGCCGACGCACTCGCGAAGGCCGCCATCGCACGCAGGGAGCGGGCGGCGGTGAAGAACCGCCTGAAGTACTCGCAGGGGTCGCTCAAGGACGTCATCGCGGAGGGCAAGGGCAACGAGGTCATCGGCAAGATGAAGGTCTCCGCCCTGCTGGAGTCGATGCCCGGCGTCGGCCGAGTGCGCGCCCGCCAGATCATGGAGGAGGTCGGCATCTCGGAGAGCCGGCGGGTCCGTGGGCTGGGGGCCAACCAGATCGCCGCGCTGCTGACCCGGTTCGACCAGGGCTGAACCCGTCACGACGCAGTCCGGACGCAGCCATGACGGTCCCCAAACCCAGCCCGCCTCCCTCGCGGGGGCTGCGCCGGCTGGTGGTGCTCGCCGGCCCGACGGCCGTGGGCAAGGGCACCGTGGCCGGATACGTGCGCCGGCACCACCCGGAGGTCTGGCTGTCGGTGTCGGTGACGACCCGCCCGCCCCGACCGCGCGAGGTCGACGGGGTGCACTACCACTTCGTCGACGACGCGACGTTCGAGCGGATGCGCGCCGAGGGGGAGTTCCTCGAGTGGGCCGTGGTCCACGGGCGGGCGAAGTACGCCACGCCCCGCACCCCGGTGCTGGAGGCGCTCGCGGCGGGCCGGATGGCGCTGCTCGAGATCGACCTGCAGGGGGCCCGCCAGGTGCGCGAGCGGATGCCCGAGGCGCTGTTCGTCTTCCTGGCGCCGCCGAGCTGGGACGAGCTGGTCCGCCGGCTGGTCGGCCGCGGCACCGAGAGCGAGCAGGAACGCGAGGTGCGGCTGGCCACCGCGCGGCGCGAGCTGGCGGCCCAGCGGGAGTTCGACGTGACCATCGTCAACGACGATGTGCGACGTGCCGGGGAAGAACTCGTACACTTGATGCAGCACGGGGCACCGACCACCGGCCATCCGCCGGTCCGCTGCCCGTGAAGGCGTGCCCGGGAGGGCGCCGCCGCACGACGAGACAACGCAACGAACGACGACGAATCGAGACGACTGACGTGTCCGGGACCCAGGCTGCCCCCGAGGGCATCACCAACCCGCCCATCGACGACCTGCTCCAGGCGACCGACTCCAAGTACGCCCTGGTGATCTACTCCGCCAAGCGCGCCCGCCAGATCAA
>CAYRLV010000176.1:0-7657 GCA_964425155.1 uncultured Ornithinicoccus sp.
CGGACGAACACGGCGACGAACATGACCAGGACGAACCCGGCCAGCATCAGGTCGGTGTGCCGCCCCACCACGATGCCGCCGACCATGCCCACCCCGACCGCGACCGGGAAGAAGATGCCGGTCCGGATCGTCGGCCAGGGCCGCTGCCCGGCCAGCGCCATCGACCCCATCATCGCCACGACGGCGCCGAGCAGCATCATCACCAGCACGCCCTGCCCGGCGCCCAGCAGCCGGCCGAGGCCCGCTTCGACGAGCAGGGTGGAGCCGACGCCCAGGACGCCGGCCGTGGCGGTGCGCAGCCGGCTCAGGCCGGGGTCGGAGGCACGCAGCCGGTCGGCCGGCTCGATCAGCCGGGTGCGCAGGGCCTCGGGCAGCCCCATCAGGTGCGGGCCGTGGCGGCCAGCTGACCGCAGGCACCGTCGATCTCCCGGCCACGGGTGTCGCGGACGGTGACCGGCAGGCCGCGGGCCTGCAGCCGGCGCACGAACTCCGCCTCGTCCTCGGGGCGCGACGCGGTCCATTTCGACCCGGGCGTCGGGTTGAGCGGGATCAGGTTGACGTGCACCCAGCCCCAGTCGCTGCCGGCGGCGCGGGCCGGGACCTGCAGCGCGTCGGCGAGCAGGTCGGCCCGGAACGCCTGGTCGTTGATGTCCTTGATCAAGGCGTACTCGATGGAGACGCGGCGGCCGGTGCTGCGGGCGTAGTCCCAGGCGGCCTGTACCGCCTCGCCGACCTTCCACCGGGTGTTGATCGGCACCAGCTCGTCGCGCAGCTCGTCGTCGGGGGCGTGCAGCGACAGCGCGAGCGTCACCGGGATCCCCTCCCGGGCGAGCTTGTCGATGGCCGGGACCAGACCAACGGTGGACATCGTGATGCCGCGCGCGGACATGCCGAGGCCGTCGGGGGCGGGGTCGGTCATCCGGCGGATCGCACCGATCGCCGCCTTGTAGTTGGCCAGCGCCTCACCCATCCCCATGAAGACCACGTTGGAGACGCGCAGCGGCGACGCCTCGGGCCCACCGGAGAGCCGGCCGCTGCGCAGCAGCCGGGCCGAGTGGACCACCTGCTCGATGATCTCGGCGGTCGACATGTTGCGGGTCAGCCCGCCCTGGCCGGTGGCGCAGAACGGGCAGTTCATGCCGCAGCCGGCCTGGCTGGAGATGCAGATCGTGACGCGCTGGGGGTAGCGCATCAGGACGCTCTCGACCAGGGCGCCGTCGTGCAGCCGCCAGACCGACTTGATCGTCGCGCCTCGGTCCGCCTCGAGGGTGCGCACCGGGGTGACCAGGGTCGGCAGCAACCCGGTGGCCAGCTCCTGCCGGACCGCCTGGGGCAGGTCGGTCATCTCGTCCGGCACGGAGGTGAGGTGGGTGAAGTAGTGGGTCGCCAGCTGTGTGGCGCGGAACCCCGGTTGGCCGAGCGCCTCGACCGCGGCTCGACGCTCGTCGGGTGCGAGGTCGGCCAGGTGCTGCGGTGGCTTGCCGCGGCGTGGCGCGGAGAAGGTCAGCTGACCGGGCCGCGGTCGCTCGGTGGTCGGCGTCGGCAGGCTGACGGGGTCCGGGTTGGCGGGCATGGCGGGCTCAGTCTCTCAGCGGCGCCACCCCGCGACCAAACTCGAGCCAGGCCTCGTCCTCCTGCTCAGCTGTGCTGGAGGCAACGGAGGGCCCACGGGCGCGCTTCGAGCCGTTCGTCCGGGATCGGTTCCCCGCACACCTCACAGCGGCCGTAGGTGCCGTCGGCCACCCGCTGGCGGGCCTGCCGGACGTCGTCCAGCACCGCGAGCAGCTGCTCCTGCGTCGACACCGCCGTGAGCCGGTCGACCGCCATCGAGGTGCCCTCGCCCACGCGTTTGCCGAACGAGATCGTGCCGACCTCACCGACCGGCTTGGTCAGCTCGGCCAGCTCCGCCTGCAGCTGCTCCTCCCGCTCGGCCAGCCGCTCGTCGATGTCACCGCGCATCTCACCAGCGTAGGAGACGTGCGCGCCCTCCGGGTGGCACCCCGAGAGACGGGCCTCGGGTCAGGGGCAGCTTCCGGGGACTCCCCGATGCGGAAACCGCCTCACCGGAACGAGTCTGGGCAGATGAACCGCACCCGCACCGATGGCCCCGCTCCTGCACTGCGGGCCGCTGCCGTCGGCGTCCCCCTGTCCCTCCTGACCTACGGCATCCTGCGGCTGATCGACCGCGTCGGCGGCACCGACCAGTCGGGGTGGCTGTGGGTCACCGGGCACCTCTTCCTCCTGGCCGCTTTCCTGGGTCTGGCGGCTCTCCTGCTGCTGGCGCGGCATCGCCTCGGGAGCACCGCGCTCGGCTGGCCCGCGGCCGGGCTGGGGTTGGCCGGCGCGGCGGCCGCCGTCTGGGTCACGTTGGGCGACATCGTCCCGTCGTTGGACCGGGCCTGGTCCACCCCTGACGTGGTGACGGACCTTGGCCCCCCGGCACTCGTGCTCGGTGTGCTCACCCTGCTGGCTCTCGCGGTGCGCCGAGGGCTCTTCTCCTGGCCGCACCTGTTCCTCGTGGCACTCGGATTCGGCGGCATCGTGGTGTCCCTCGACCTGCTCCCTCTGTCGGCGGTCCTGCTGGGCGTGGGCTTGCGGCCGTTCTGGTCCTGGTCCGGGGTCCGTCACGGCGGACGGGTCGACGACGCGGGGCGGGACCGGCTCAGCCTTCGGTGACCGCGAGCGCGTCGATCTCGAGCCGGGCTCCGGCCGGGTCGACCAGGGCGCCGTCACGGTCGACCGGGAGCTGGCCGGACACGACGACGAGCCGTCCGGATCCCGCGACGGCGTGGCTGTAACCACGGACGGGAGGCAAGCCCTCGGGGCGTTCGAAGTGCTGGATCACGGCGCTCCTCATCGACGGCTGCTGCTGGGTCGTCCGGCTCCGATGCTCCACTCTGGCGGCCGGACCGCGTGCCGACCTTGCCTGCCGACAGCACCGCCCCGCAACCGCATTCCTCTCGGCAGCACCGATGCTCCGGCGAGGTCCGCGACCGTATGGCGTGCCCGCGCCCCGGAACATCCGTGTCCTCCGTCACGTTGAACCGGTGCCCGTCCCTGCGATCGGAGTCGTGCGTGCCCACCACCGTGTCCACCGTCCTCCCCCCGCTCGAGCGCCAGGCCGAGCGACTCATCGAGCTCGGGATCCACGAGCTGGCGAACCTGTCCCCACGCGAGCTGCGCGATGCCGCCGGTGCCGCCGGTGCCGCTGCCGACGCACCCGAGGGATCGCTCCTGGTGGTCCACGAGACATGGGCGCCACCGTCGAGGCTCACGCCGCTGCTGGAGCGGGACGGCAAGCCCGGGTTCGTGGTCGTGGATCTGCCGGACCTCGACGACTTCGCCCCCATCGCGCAGGTAGCGCTGCCCGAGGGACCGGTCTACACCCTGCAGGGCGTGGATCGCGGCGACCACCTGGCGAACTGGAGCCCCGACGAGGCCCTGCCCGCCCTCACCGATGCGGGCCGCACCCCGCTCACGGTCGGCGAGGGGATCCAGTGGGTGCTGCAGCAGCCCGCCGCCCTCGAGCGAGGCCGCTGCTTCATGACGATCGCCTCGCGGCGGCGCAAGGCCGGCGGGCGCCTCGACACCCGCACCCCCGCGGTGTGGATCAGCAACGGCACCGGTCGCGACGGCACGGACCGCCGGGGCGCCCCGAAGGTCGGCTGGTGCTGGGCCGGCAACCGACACACCTGGCTGGGCTTTGCCTCTGCCACCGACCGCCGCGGGCGCTGACTCGACTGCCGCGGCTCCGGCGGCCGGTGTCAGCTGCTGCCGAGCAGCGCGGCCAGCAGGGCCCAGGCGACCGGCGCCGCGAAGACCAGGGAGTCCAGCCGGTCCATGACCCCGCCGTGGCCGGGCAGGATGTCGCCCATGTCCTTGATGCCGAGGTCACGCTTGAGCAGCGACTCGGACAGGTCCCCCACGGTGGCCGCGAGGACGATCGCGGCCCCGAGCAGCACCCCGCCCCACCACGGGCCGTCCAGGAGCAGGAGCATGCACACGACGGCCACGACCACACAGGTGACCGCCGACCCGGCGAAGCCCTCCCACGACTTCTTCGGGCTGACCGACGGAGCCATCGGATGCCGGCCGGCCACCACCCCCACGGCGTAGCCGCCGATGTCGCTGCTCGTGGTGACCAGCACGAAGACGAAGATGCGGGTCGCCCCGTCGTCCGCGGCGAGCATGAGCGCGGCGAAACCGGCCAGCAGAGGCACGTATGCCGCGACCAGCACCCCGGCTGCGACGTCACCCGCCGCTTCGGCCAGCCCGTCGGCGGCCCGCCACAGCAGGACCGCGACACAGGTCATCGCGAAGGTGAGGGCGAGCGCGTCACCGCCGCCGAAGTAGGCCGCCGGCAGCATCGCCAGGGCACCGAGCACGCACGGGACCAGAGGTGCGTGCACCCGCCCCTGGGCCAGGCCGCCGACCAGCTCCCAGACGCCCACGGCCACGGCCAGGGTGGCCAGCACGAGGAAGGCGACCTTGGCGAAGACCAGGCTCAGCACGACCAGCGCGGCCAAGGCGGAGCCCACCCCGATCGCGGCGGGCAGGTTGCGGCCGGCCCGCGGGGTCCGTGTGGCCGTCGCCTCGTCGGCCCGCTGCTCGCCGGACGGCGGGAGGTCGGCGTCCTCGGCAGGCGTGGCGTTCATGGTGATGGTGCTGCAGTGAGCGCTCAGACCTCGAGCAGCTCGGCCTCCTTGCCCTTGAGCACCTCGTCCACCTGGTCGGCGAACTTGCGGGTGAGGACCTCGAGCTCCTTCTCGGCGCGAGTGCCCTCGTCCTCGCCGATCTCCTTGTCCTTGACCGCGCTCTCCATCTGGTCCTTGGCGTGGCGCCGGATGTTGCGGATCGACACCCGCGCCTCCTCGGCCTTCTGCCGGGCGAGCTTGATGTAGTCCCGGCGCCGCTCCTCGGTGAGCTGCGGCAGGATGATGCGGATCTGGTTGCCGTCGTTGCTCGGGTTGACCCCGAGGTCGGAGTCGCGCAGCGCCTTCTCGATCTCGGACATCGCGCCCTTGTCGAACGGTGAGATCAGCACCGTCCGCGCCTCCGGCGTGTGGAAGGACGCCAGCTGCTGCAGCGGGGTGGGCGCGCCGTAGTAGTCGACGA
Organism: uncultured Ornithinicoccus sp.; assembly: GCA_964425155.1. Taxonomy (GTDB): domain Bacteria; phylum Actinomycetota; class Actinomycetes; order Actinomycetales; family Dermatophilaceae; genus Segeticoccus. Next base: position 5,116 of record CAYRLV010000176.1, read on the forward strand.
GCAGCTTGTTGAACATGGCGGCGTTGGCCCGTCCGGTGCGGATCGTGGCGAAGTCCTCCTTGGCGACCTCGAGCGCCTTCTCCATCTTCACCTCGGCCTCGAGCAAGGTCTCCTCAAGCATCAGGTCTCCTTCGTGGGTGGGCAGGTCGTGCCGGCGTCCGGGGGTCGGGGCGGCGGTCAGCCTGCCGTGACCAGTGTCCCGATCCTCTCACCTCGGACCGCCCGGGCGATGTTCCCCTCGCCCTCCATGCCGAACACCAGCATCGGCAGCTTGTTCTCCATGCAGAGGCTGAAGGCGGCCGCGTCGACCACCTTGAGGCCCTGCTGCAGCGCGTCCTGGTAGGAGACCTGGTCGAGCTTCTCCGCGTCCGGGTGCGTGCGCGGGTCGGCCGTGTAGACGCCGTCCACGCCGTTCTTGCTGATCAGCACCGCGTCGCACTTGATCTCGAGGGCGCGCTGCGCGGACACCGTGTCGGTCGAGAAGAACGGCATGCCCGCGCCGGCACCGAAGATGACCACCCGGCCCTTCTCGAGGTGTCGGATCGCCCGCCGCGGGATGTAGGGCTCGGCCACCTGGCCCATGGTGATCGCCGTCTGCACCCGGGTGTCGATGCCGTCCTTCTCGAGGAAGTCCTGCAGTGCGAGGCAGTTGAGCACCGTCCCCAGCATGCCCATGTAATCGGCCCGGGTGCGGTCCATCCCGCGCTGCTGCAGCTCGGCGCCACGGAAGAAGTTGCCACCACCCATGACCACCGCGACCTCGACGCCGTCGTTCACGGCCTCCGCGATCTGGCCCGCCACGCCCCGCACCACATCGGGGTCGAGACCCACCTTGCCGCCCCCGAACACCTCGCCGGAGAGCTTGAGCAGAACGCGCTTGTACCTCGGGTGCAGCAGGGTCGTGGACAAGGAAGCCTCCCGGTGCGAGTGCGGTCGATCGATCCTGCCACACCGGCCGGGCCGAGCACGACCGGGGACGGGCCGCCTGCCCGTGGCGACCGGAGGGCATCCCGGCGACGGCCAGCGGTGGTGCGCACCCGTCATACGGTGTCCGGGTGCGGCGCTCGTGGATGCTCTTCGTCGCCATGCTGGCCGGCTACGGACTGGTGTGGTGCTGGCAGGTCGTCGGCCTGCCGGTCCGGGTGCCGACCCACTACGCGCCGGGCGGTCTGCCCGACCGCATCGGCTCCCGCACCGAGGCACTGGGCCAGTCGGCGCTGCTCGGGCTGGCCCTGACCGGAGGGTTCCTTGCCCTCGCCTGGGTCGTGGCACTGGCGCCGCTGGAGCGGCTGCCGGGCCCACGGCTGCGCGACTGGTCCACACCGCGCCGGCGCCCACTGCGGGCGCGGCTGCTGGAGGACGTGTGGCTGGTGGGCGCGCTCACCCTCGGCTTCGCGACGGCCGGCCAGGTGGCCACCCTGCCCGCCCTGCACACCAGCGCCACCGGGCAGCTGGTCTGGTCGCTCGTGGTGCTGTATGCGGCGTCGCTGGTGGCGTGGGCCGTCGGCAGCTACCGCAGCCGGTGGGCCCGACCCCGGGGTGGGGCCGGGCCACCGGCCAGTGGTCCCGGTGGTGCGGTCAGGCGCCGACGCGGAAGCGCGCGAACCCGGTGACCTGCGCCCCGGCCTCGGTGACGACCTGGGCCACGCTCTTCTTGGCGTCCTTGGCGAACGGCTGGTCGAGCAGCACGTTCTCCTTGAAGTAGCCGTTGACCCGGCCCTCGACGATCTTGGGCAGCGCCTTCTCGGGCTTGCCCTCCTCCTTGGCCGTCGCCTCCGCCAGCCGGCGCTCGTTCTCGACCGTCTCCGGGTCGATCTCGTCCCGGGTGAGCACGGTCGGGCTGAACGCCGCGACGTGCATGGCGACGTCGCGGGCGACCTGCTGGTCGCCCCCGCTCATGGCCACGAGCACACCGATCTGGGCGGGCAGGTCGGGGCTGGTCTTGTGCAGGTAGGACACGACGGTCTCACCCTCGAGCCGGGCGGCGCGGCGCAGCACGATCTTCTCCCCGATCGTGGCGTTCGCCTCGTCGAGCACCTCCTGGACGGTCTTGCCGTCGAGGTCACTCGCGAGCAGCGACTCGGCGTCGGTGGCCTTGACCGCGACCGCCTGGGCCAGGACCCGGTCGGCGAGCGCGATGAACGTCTCGCCCTTGGCCACGAAGTCGGTCTCGCAGTTGAGCTCGATCAGCGTGCCGACGCCGTCCTCGGCGCGCGCGGCGACCAGACCGTTGGAGGCGGTGCGGCCCTCGCGCTTGGTGACGCCCTTCTGGCCCTTGACCCGCAGGATCTCGGTGGCCTTGGCGTGGTCGCCGTCGGCCTCGTCCAGGGCCTTCTTGACGTCCAGCATTCCGGCGCCGGTCTGCTCACGCAGCGCCTTGATGTCTGCGGCGGTGTAGTTCGCCATGGTGCAACCCACTCTCTCTCGCGACTGCGCGCCGGATCGATGATCGGTCCGGCGCGCAGCCTCAGCTGTCAATACGTGTGGCGACGCTCAGGCGCTCGTCTCGCCCTCGGCGGCCGGCTTCTCGTCGGTCGCCGGC
>CAYRLV010000177.1:0-7619 GCA_964425155.1 uncultured Ornithinicoccus sp.
GACAGCCAGCGGCTGATGGCGATGGTGATGCGCGAGCTCGACCTCGACCCGAAGCGCTACCCGCCGCGCTCCTTCTTCCACCAGGTGTCGAACCTCAAGAACGAGCTGGTCGACGAGGAGGAGTTCGCGTCGAGGGCCGCGGAGGGCACCCACCAGGAGCGGATGCTGGCCGAGGCCTACACGATGTACCAGCGCCGGCTGCGGCAGGCCAACGCGCTCGACTTCGACGACCTGATCATGATGACCGTGCACATGCTGCAGGCGTTCCCGGACGTGGCCGAGCACTACCACCGACGGTTCCGGCACGTGCTTGTCGACGAGTACCAGGACACGAACACCGCGCAGTACCAACTGGTTCGGGAGCTGGTTGGCTCGGCGACGAGTGAGGAGCCGAGCTCGGGTCAGGGGAGTGCTCGGGTCGAGCACGCGGTGCCGCCGGCCGAGCTGGCCGTCGTGGGCGACGCGGACCAGTCGATCTACGCGTTCCGCGGGGCCACGATCCGCAACATCGTCGAGTTCGAGCAGGACTTCCCCGACGCGCGGACGATCCTGCTCGAGCAGAACTACCGCTCCACCCAGACGATCCTGCAGGCCGCCAACGCGGTGATCGCGCAGAACCCCGACCGGCGGCCCAAGCGACTGTGGAGCGACTCGGGGGAGGGCGCCAAGATCGTCGGCTACGTCGCCGACAACGAGCACGACGAGGCGGCCTTCATCGCCCGGGAGATCGACGCGCTGACCGACGACCACGGGGTGCGGCCCGGCGACGTGGCGGTCTTCTACCGCACCAACGCCCAGTCCCGCGCGCTCGAGGAAGTGCTGGTGCGGGTCGGCCTGCCCTACAAGATCGTCGGCGGCACGCGGTTCTACGAGCGCCGCGAGGTCAAGGACGCGCTCGCCTACCTGCGGGTCATCTCCAACCCGGTCGACACCGTCAACCTGCGGCGCATCGTCAACACCCCCAAGCGCGGCATCGGCGACCGCGCCCAGGCCTGCGTCGCGGCCCTGGCCGAGCGCGAGCGCATCCCGTTCGTGGCGGCCCTGGGCCGGGCGGCCGACGCGCCCGGGATCGCGACGCGGTCGGTGACCGCGATCGGTGCCTTCACGGGCCTGCTCGAGGCCCTGCGCACGGTGCGCGAGGGAGGCTCGGGCGTGGCCGAGCTGCTCGAGGCGGTGCTGGAACAGAGCAACTACCTCGACGAGCTGCGCAGCAGCCAGGACCCACAGGACGAGACGCGGATCGAGAACCTCGCCGAACTCGTCGCCGTCGCCAGGGAATTCGACGAGACCTATCCCGACGGTTCGCTGGAGGACTTCCTCGAGCAGGTGTCGCTGGTGGCCGACGCCGACGAGATCCCCGACGACGAGGACGACGGCGGGGTGGTGACGCTGATGACCCTGCACACCGCGAAGGGCCTGGAGTTCCCGGTGGTGTTCCTGACCGGCATGGAGGACGGCACCTTCCCGCACCTGCGCGCGCTCGGCGACAACGACGAGCTCGCGGAGGAGCGGCGGCTCGCCTACGTCGGCATCACCCGGGCCCGCGAGCGGCTGCACCTGTCGCGGGCGGTCGTGCGCTCGGCGTGGGGTGCGCCGAACTACAACCCGGCCTCACGGTTCCTCGGTGAGATCCCGGACGAGCTGGTCGACTGGCGGCGCACCGAGTCCACCGGCACCCGCCCGTCGTCGGAGCCCGCGGTGGCCCGGCTGGCAGCCCGGCCCGGCGTGCGGTCTCCGGGCAACCGGCAGGTCATCACGTTGCACGCCGGAGACCGTGTCACGCACGACTCGTTCGGGCTCGGGTCGGTCGTGCGCGTCGAGGGCGAGGGCGACAAGGCCATGGCGCACGTCGACTTCGGCGGTGACGCGGGCGTCAAGCGGCTGCTGCTGCGCTACGCCCCCGTCGAGAAGCTCTGACCCGGGCGGGTGGCTCGCTGAGCACGTCCGCGGCGACGACCAGCGGGAAGGGTGGAGCGGGGAGACCCTGCCGCCGACGAGCCGCGGCCCTCGCTACAGGAGCCCGTGGGCGGAGAGCCAGGGCATCGGGTTGATGGGGGCACCGCCGCCCGGGTGGATCTCCAGGTGCAGGTGCGGACCGGTCGACCGGCCGGTGTTGCCGGAGTAGGCGACGACCTGGCCGGGCGCCACTGACCGCCCCTTCGCCACCGCGGCGGAGGTGAGGTGGAAGTAGTAGGAGACCGTGCCGTCCCAGTACTCGATCTCGACCCGGTGCCCGGAGGTCGGGTTGTAGGTCACCGCGGTCACGGTGCCGCTCGACATGGCGTGGACCGGCGTGCCGATGGGCGTGCTGAAGTCCTCACCGGCGTGCAATCGACCCCACCGGTAGCCGAAGCTCGAGGTGGGCCGCAGCGTGTGGAGCGGCGGTACCCACGCGTGGGCGGCCTCCCGGGCGGCCTCCCGCCTCCGCTCGGCCGCACGCTCTCGGGCGGCTTGCCGGACGCGTTCGCGGGCCCGTTCGGCACGGACCCGTTCGGCGTGCATCGTGCGCACCGTGCGGGTGGAGCGGTGGGCAGACCGGGAGACCTGCCGGTCCACGGCGGCACGTCGCGAGGCCATCCGGTCGGTCTGCTGCCCGGTCGACGCGGCCGACGCCAGCGGTGCTTCCCGGGCCTCATTCGTCACGTGCGCCACGGGTGCCCCGGACTCCGGGGTGGCGCCGGTGCTGGTGAGCAGCACGACGAGGGCGCCGACCGCGGGCACCAGGGCTCCCGTCGCCTGCCGTCCGCGGCGTCCGCGCGGTGCGCGGTGACGACCGCGGGGGGCGCGACGCAGCACGGATGACCTTCCGGTGGACCAGGGCTTCACACAGCGGTGTGGCGGCGGCAGGCGCCGCACGCCAACTTTTCGAGCCTAGCGGGAGCGTCGAGCCCCAGCCAAGTCCCGGGTACTGCTGACGCGCTCGGTGGGCAGCCTCGTGACACCGGCGGTCCGGGTGGAACCGTCCTGCTCGAGGTGCGCCAGCGCCGTGGAGATCCCGTGCACCACCGAGGGTGTGATCGGCAGGCTCATGTGGCCGACGCCGCGCAACCGGACGTTGCGGGCGCGCAGGTCGGGGTGGTGGATCCGACCGTGCTCCTGCGGCACCACCAGGGGGTCGGTGTCGGACCAGTAGGCGACGAACCGGGTGGAGCAGCGCCCCACCGGCGCGGCCAGCTCCCGCATCAGTCCGCTCCCCGGCCTGAGCTGGCGGCCGAGTCGGAGCGGCAGTGCGTAGGCGTCACAGGTCCCCTGGTGCGGCGTGCCGAGGGTGACCACGGTGTGCACGCGCTCGTCGCCGCCGAGCCGGGTCACGTAGTAGCGCGCGATCAGCCCGCCGAGGCTGTGCCCGACGACGTGCACGCGTTCGTAGCCGGTCTCCGCCACGAGCGCCTCGACCTCCTCGGCGAGCCGTGCCGCTGCGGTGCGCACGTCCGCCGTCAACGGCGAGTAGTTCACGGACACGACCCGGCCGAACCCGCGACGCCGCAACCCGCGGGACAGGAGGGTGAAGATGGAACGGTTGTCGACCATGCCGTGCACCAGGAGGATGGGGGTGCCGGACGCCTCCACGTCTCCGATCAGCAGGCTGCGCTGCACGGGAGGCAGGTGTTCGACCCGGTAGCCCCGCGCGTCACGCACCGCGCGGTCGGACAGGGCCCCGAAGGGGTAGAGCACCAGGTGGGTCCCGACCCAGGCGGCCTCGACCATCGCGCCGGCCACTCCGGTCGGCGTGGCCAGGGTCCGTGCCGCACGCACCACCGACCGGGCCACGACGGCAGGCAGGCCCGACGACGCCGGTGGGTCAGCCGACACGGCGCGGCCCGGGGGCGTCCGGCCCGCCACGCGACCTGCTGACTCGCTCACCCGGCTCCCTCCTCGTCCGTCCGGACCGTCCCCGGACGTCGGGCGACCCGACGCTACTGCCACCGGCGCGTCGGCGCACGCACCGACGCGGACGGCCGGTTCCGAGCACACCGGGCGGACGGCCCCCGGGCGGGCGGATAGTGTGCAGCCATGACGGACAGCGACACCGGCACCAGCCCGCTTCGAGTACTGGTCGCCAAGCCCGGACTGGACGGCCACGACCGCGGTGCCAAGGTGGTCGCCCGCGCGCTGCGTGACGCGGGCATGGAGGTGGTCTACACCGGGCTGCACCAGACTCCTGAGCAGATCGTGGAGGCCGCGATCCAGGAGGACGCCGACGCGATCGGTCTGTCCGTGCTGTCCGGCGCGCACATGACGCTCTTCGCCAAGGTCGCCGAGCTGCTCGCGGCCCGCGAGGCGCAGGACATCGTGGTCTTCGGCGGCGGCATCATCCCGGACGCCGACATCCCGCAGCTGGAGGAGATCGGCGTCGCCAAGATCTTCACCCCCGGCGCCTCCACCACCGAGATCGTGGAGTGGGTCCGCGGCAACGTCCACCAGCACTGAGCGCCGTCGTCCCGACCGTTACCGTCCAGTACGTGAAACGGGTTTGACTTTCACGACTTGATTTGATCTAGCCCAACGTTTGGCAAAGATTGCCCCAGATTCATTGACCCGCCCACGTGCGGTCCAGCAACGTCTGCGAGCGGCCCGGCGGTGGGCGCCGGCTGGAGTCGAGCGCCTCACGTCACCACCGTGACGACCACCTCCCGGGCCATCGCGGCCATCGACCGATGGCCCCCGAGAGGAGATGTCTGTGAACCGACTGACCTGCGGTATGGCGTGTGGAGCCCTGGTGGCCGCCGCTGCCTTGGCCCCGGCGGGAACAGCCCTTGCGGCCGGCCACGCCAACGCACCGAACTCCCAGTCCACGCAAGGAGATTCGCACCGTGCGCTCCGTGCTGAACAGGCCCGAGCCGACACGACGGCGAAACAGCTGGGGCTCGGCGCGAAGGAGAAGCTGACCGTCACGAGCGTGCTCGTGGATCCGGACGGGACGCGGCACGTGCGGTACGAGCGCAGCTACGACGGACTCCCGGTCGTCGGCGGGGACCTGGTGGTCCACCGCGGTCCCGGGGGAGCGCTGCAGGGCGTCAACGACAACGCCGACGGCAAGGTCGCGGTCGCCTCCACCACCCCCAGCGTGTCCGCGACCCAGGCCCGGCGGACCTCGGTGGCGAAGGCCGACCTGCGGGGTGAGAAGTCGTCCGACTCGCTCGTCGTCTTCGCGGGCCACGGGAAGCCGCGGCTCGCCTACGACGTGGTGGTCGAGGGCGTCCGGAAGGACCAGACGCCCAGCCGGCTGCACACCATCGTGGACGCGAAGAGTGGCGCCACCCTCGCCAGCTGGGACGAGATCCAGACCGGCACCGGCCACGGGATCTTCGTCGGCACGGTGACCATCGGCAGCCAGGCGTCCGGCAGCGGCTACGTGCTCAGGGACGACGTCGGCAACTACACCACCGACCTGCACGGTGCGCAGTCCGGCACCGGCACGACCTTCACCGACGGTGACGACGTCTGGGGCAACGGCAGCGTGAGCGACCGGGCCTCGGCCGCGGTCGACGCGCAGTACGGTGCCGAGAAGACCTTCTCCTTCTACAAGAACGTCATGGGCCGCAACGGGATCTGGGACGACGGGCGCGGGGCCCGGTCGCGGGTCCACTACGGCAACAACTACGTCAACGCCTTCTGGGACGGCACCCAGATGACCTACGGCGACGGCTCGGGCAACACCCACCCGCTGGTCGAGCTGGACGTGGCCGCGCACGAGATGACCCACGGGGTGACGGAGAACACCGCCGGGCTCAACTACTACGGTGACGCGGGTGGCCTCAACGAGGCCACGAGCGACATCTTCGGCACCGCCGTCGAGTTCTACGCCGACAACCCGAACGACATCGGGGACTACCTCATCGGCGAGGAGATCGACTTGGGCGGCGACGGCACGCCGCTGCGCTACCAGGACAAGCCCTCGCGCGACGGCGCCAGCCCCAACTGCTGGTCCAGCGCGGTGGCCAACATGGACCCGCACTACTCGTCCGGCCCGCTGAACCACTGGTTCTACCTCGCCTCCGAGGGATCGGGTGCCAAGACGATCAACGGGGTCAGCTACAACAGCCCCACCTGCAACGGCGAGAGCATGTCCGGCATCGGCCGCGAGAAGGTCGAGAAGATCTGGTACCGCGCGCTGGCCACGTACCTCACGTCCGGCAGCACCTACAAGGATGCCCGCAACGCCGCGATCAAGTCGGCCAAGGACCTCTACGGCGACGGTGCCGAGTGCCAGGGCGTGCAGGACGCCTTCGACGCGATCGACGTGCCGGCCGGCTCGGAGAGCTGCTCCGGCGGTGACGACCCCGGTGACCCGGGCGACCCGCCCACCGGTGACAACCTGCTGCAGAACCCGGGCTTCGAGTCCGGCCCGGTGGACTGGACCGGCACGGACGGCCCGATCACGACCAACTCCGGCCGCCCGGCGCACAGCGGCAGCTGGAAGATGTGGCTGGGCGGCAACGGCCGCAGCGTGACCGAGTCGGAGTCGCAGCAGGTGACCATCCCGTCCGCGGGTTCGGCGACGCTGACCTTCTGGCTGCGCACCGACACCTCGGAGTCGACCGGCTCCTACGCGTACGACCGGATGCAGGTGCAGGTCACCTCGGCCGGCACGACCAAGGCGCTGAAGACCTGGAGCAACCTCGACGCCACCGGTGACTACCGCAAGCAGACCCTGGACCTGTCCGCCTACACCGGCAGGACCGTGACGCTGCGGTTCGTCATGCAGGAGGACTCCTACCTGCAGACCAGCTTCGTGGTGGACGACACCTCACTCACCACCGGCTGACACGCACCCACTCGGGCGACCGGCCGCCATACCAGTGGATCTTGTTGGTATGGCGGCCGGTCGCGTTCGCGTCGCTGGTCGCCGTCGCGGGTGGGCGGAGTCAGGTGCAGTAGGTGCGCTGGCCGGCGGGTTGGGTGATGTCGCCGAGCAGCTTGCTGAGCGGGCCGGACAGCTTCGTCAACGCCGGGTCGTCCAACGAGGCGTGGTGGCGGCCGCTGATGACCTTGACGAACATCTGGTCGGACATCCTGCCGGGCGGGCCGCCGGTCGACTGACCCGGCGCCGGCCACGAGGTGACACCGAGGGCGGCGCGGATCTGGTCCATGAGCCCGCTGGCGACCCGGCACCGGTCGGGGGCCCGGCCCTTGCGGACGACGAGCGCGCTGCCGTCCGCCTGCAGCACGACCTTGTCGTGGAACCCGGCGATGCCGCCGATGCGGACCAGCGTGAGCGGGAAGTCGGCCCTGGAGGGGTCCGGCCCGTGCGGTCCCTGGCCCGGGGTGGGGCGGGTCGCCGGCCCGGTGGGGGTGGGCAGGTCGGGCGTCGGCGTCCCGGGTGGGGTGGTGGCCGACGTGGTGGGTGTGGCGCTCGGGGTGGGTGAGGCCGGTGAGGTGGACGGGGTGCTGGTCGCGGGGGGCGGCTGCGGCGACTCACCGCCCGGGCCGCCACTCGTCTCGTTGCTGCCGCAAGCGGCGAGCACGAGCACGGTGGCCGGGATGCCGATCGTGCGCAGGGCGCGGGTCATGGCCGTCATCATGCCTCTTGGACGCCGGCCGGGCGCCCGAGGTTGCGCCCGTCGGCCCCCAACCCCCACGTCCCGCTGCGAATGGTTGTTGGAGTTGAGTGCGAA
>CAYRLV010000178.1:0-7563 GCA_964425155.1 uncultured Ornithinicoccus sp.
CGGCTCGAGGACACCTTCGTGGACGCGGCCGGGGAGTCACCGTACGTGTTCACCTACGGGGCGATGCTGGCGCACGTGCTCACCTACGCCGCGCACCGGCGCACGCTTGTGGTCGGCGCACTGGCCTCTCTCGGCGCCGATCTCGAGGACGATCCGCTGCAGTGGCCGGCGCTCTCTCCCTAGCCCGAGGCGGTTCCGTCACCATCTCGTGACCCCGGCCGGCGACGCAGGTGCTTCACTTCCCGCGCTGAACCCAATACGGTTGAAAGGTTCTCGATGGGTAGGAGTACCTGTGGGCATCTGGGAGTTCATCCAGGACCGCTGGTCGGTCCTGTGGTTCCTTTCCTACCAACACGCGAGCGTCGTGGTGCAGTCGTTGATCCTCGCCACGGTCATCGGGGTGGGTCTGGCCGTCCTGTTGTATCGCTCGCCGCTCGGAGCCGCCGTCGGCCACACGACGAGTGCGGTCGGCCTCACCCTGCCCTCCTACGCGCTGCTCGGACTGCTGATCGCCTTCATCAGCAGTGGAGTCGTCGTCTCCGTCATCACGCTGACGTTCTACGGCTGCCTGCCGATCCTGCGCAATGCCATCGTCGGACTGCGCGAAGTGGACCAGTCGCTGGTGGAGTCGGCGCGTGGCATGGGCATGAGCCGGTTCCGAACGTTGACGAGACTCGAGATCCCGCTGGCCTGGCCGATCATCATGACCGGCGTGCGCATCTCCGGGCAGATGCTCATGGGAGTCGCGGCGATCACCGCCTACGTGCTCGGACCGGGGCTCGGCGGATACATCTTCGCAGGGATCTCGCGCATCGGCGGCGCCAACGCCACCAACCAGATCGTGGCGGGCACCATCGGGATCCTGATCCTCGCGGTGCTGCTCGACATCGTCCTCAACATCATCGCCCACCTGTCGACCTCGAGGGGTATCCGTGTCTGACCACACCGACGACCAACAGTCCGACACCACCCGACCGCACGTCGATTCGGTCCACGGGGAACAGATCGTCCTGGACGGCGTCACGAAACGCTATCCCCGCCAGGAGAAACCGGCCGTCGACAACATCTCGATGACGATCCCGGCCGGCGAGATGGTCATGCTGGTCGGTCCGTCCGGGTGCGGCAAGACGACGACGATGAAGATGATCAACCGGCTCATCGAGCCGACGAGCGGACGCATCCTCATCGGTGACGAGGACGTCACCCACAAGGAGCCCAACGAGTTGCGGCGGAGCATCGGCTACGTGATCCAGGGTGCCGGTCTCTTCCCGCACATGACGGTCGGCGACAACATCGGCCTGGTCCCGGGTCTGTTGAAGTGGGACAAGGCCAGGACGAGGAAACGCGTCGACGAGCTGCTGGAGCTGATCGACCTCGACCCGGCGATGTACCGGGATCGCTACCCGCGTGAGCTGTCCGGCGGGCAGCAGCAGCGCGTCGGCGTGGCACGCGGACTGGCCGCGGACCCGCCGGTGCTGCTCATGGACGAGCCGTTCGGCGCGGTCGACCCGATCACCCGCCAGCACCTGCAAGACGAATTGCTCCGGCTGCAGGAGGAACTGCACAAGACGATCGTGTTCGTCACGCACGACTTCGACGAGGCCGTCAAGCTCGGCGACCGGATCGCGATCCTGCAGGTCGGATCGGAGATCGTGCAGTACGACACGCCGGAGCAGATCCTCGCCCACCCCGCGAGCGAGTTCGTCGAGGGCTTCGTCGGACACGGCGCGACCCTCAAGCAGTTGACGCTCACCCGGGTCGGTGACGTGGAACTGCACGAGGCGGCGGTCGCCAAGGTCGGGGGCGACCCGGCTGCGGCTGCCGCCGAGGCCCGCGCCCGCGGTCGCGAGCACGTCATCGTGCTCGACGCCCAGAACCGTCCGCAACGTTGGGTCTCGCTGCGTGAGCTCGCGCGTCCCGACTCGCTGCAGCGGGTCCCACGCGACCACGACATCGAGATCGTGAGCCTCGCCTCGACCCTCAACGACGCGCTGGACGTCATGCTGACCTCCAGCCACGGCGTGGTCGTCGTGACCGGCCGGCGCAACTCCTACCAAGGGGTCGTCCGGGTCGACACGATCATGGAGGCGATGCAGAATCTGCAGGAGCCGGACGGCATCTCGGGCGGCGATGCCGAAGGCGCAGCAACGGCACAGGGCGCTCCGTCATGAGTGCCCCCGCCATCGACATGGAGCAGGTCGAGACCGTCACCCAGGTCTCCCGCGACCGCCCGAGCGTGGCACGGCTGGTGGTCCAGCCCATCGCCTGCATCATCGTGGTGGCCGCGGCCCTGGTCTACGTCCGAGTGGCCTCGGTCTCCGAGACCGAGCAGCGCCAGCTCAACGCGTCCAACCTGCTCACCCTGCTGCGCCAACACCTGGTCATCAGCCTGATCGCGACGGCTCTCGTCTGCGTCATCTCCGTGCCTGTGGGCATCCTGCTCACCCGGGGGCGGATGCGCCGCTTCTCCAAGCCGGTCATCACCATTGCCGGCTTCGGGCAGGCCGCCCCGGCGATCGGCCTGATCGCTTTGGGGGCGGCCATCTTCGGCATCGGACGCACCGGCGTGATCGTCGCGCTGACCGTCTACGGCGTGCTCCCGATCATCGCCAACACCGTGGCCGGCCTGGACGGCGTCGATCCCAAGCTGGTCGAGGCCGGGCGGGGCATGGGGATGTCCTCCGTGGCGGTGCTGCTACGCATCGAATTGCCGCTCGCACTGGGCGTGATCATCGCGGGCATGCGCACCGCGTTGGTGCTCATCGTCGGCACGGCGGCACTCGCCTACTTCGTCGGGGGCGGTGGGTTGGGCTCGCTCATCACCACGGGAATCAGCCTGCAGCAGAACGTCGTCCTGGTCGTCGGAGCGATCCTGGTGGCCGCGCTCGCGCTGTTCATCGACTGGCTCGCCCGACTCGTCGAGATCTTCGCCGCGCCGAAGGGGTCATGATGCGTCACACCGTCCACCGCCCGGTCTCCGGCCGCGGACGACGCAGGCGCGCGGCCCTCGTCGGCGTCGCGCTCTCGGTCTCGGCGCTGCTGGCCGGCTGCGGGCTGCGCTCCGCCAGCGGTGTCGTCCTCCCCGGCGAACCCGCGGCGATCCAGCACCAGAGCGGCCTCGACGGGGTCCATCTCACCGTGGCGGCCAAGAACTTCACCGAGCAGCTCATCCTCGGCAACATGTTGTCGACGGCGCTGAGCGTGGCCGGCGCCGACGTCAAGAACCTGACGAACACCCCGGGCAGCTTCGGAGTCCGTGCCGGGCTGCTCGACCGCAACATCGACCTGTCGCCGGAATACACCGGCACCGGGTGGATCAACTACCTCGGCCACGAGAACCCGGTCAAGGGTGAGAAGGCCCAGTGGCTGGCCGTCGCCAAGGAGGACAAGGCCAAGAACGACCTGATCTGGCTGCCACCGACGACGGTGAACAACACCTACGCCTTCGCGATCCGGGAGAGCAAGGCCAAGCAGCTCGGGATCACCAAGCTGTCCCAGCTGAAGAAGCTGCCCAAGAAGGAGCTCACCTTCTGCGTGGAGAGCGAGTTCGCCAGCCGCAACGACGGGTTCATCCCGATGCTCAAGGCCTACGACATGAAGAAGTCCGACCTGGCCAAGGTCACGCTGCTCGACACCGGTGTCATCTACACCGCCACTGCCAAGGGCAGCACCTGCAACTTCGGCGAGGTCTTCACCACCGACGGGCGCATCCCCCGCCTGCACCTGCGGGTGCTGGAGGATGACCGGCACTTCTTCCCGCTCTACAACCTCACCCAGGTGGTGCAGGGCACGGTGCTGCGCGCGCACCCGGAGATCAAGGGCATCATGGCGAAGATCAACGCCAAGCTGAACAACGACGTCATGCAACAGCTCAACGCCAAGGTCGATGTCGACGGCCAGGACCCCGCCATCGTGGCCCGGCAGTGGCTGGTGGACGAGGGCCTCATCAAGATGCCGTCATAGCCGACGCACTCGCGTCGCATCAGCCTGCGGCACAACGGAAGCCGAGATTTCCGGTGCTCGACTCGGCTGGCAGGCCCTGACGGGCCGCCACGCGATATCTGCGGCAGTATGACGCGTGGCACAGGTAGGAGCCGCCCTTGCTCACCCGGTCGGTAGCCTCCGCTCTGAACGGCGACGCCGTCCATTCCCACACGTTGCCGCAGGTGTTGTAGAGCCCGAAACCGCCCGGGCCGTAAGAATCCACGGGCGCCGTGCCGTACCACCCGTCAGCGCAGTCATTCACGGACGGGAAACTGCCCTGCCACACGTTCATCCGGTGCTCACCCCCGGGCTCGAGCTCGTCGCCCCAGGGAAAGACGCGCCCCGCGAGGCCGCCCCGAGCCGCGTACTCCCACTCCGCCTCACTCGGCAGCCGGCCACCCACCCAGGCGCAGTAGGCCGCGGCGTCGCCCCAACTCACGTGGACGACGGGGTGGTCCGGCCGGTCCTCGACGTCGGACCGAGGGCCTTCGGGGTGGCTCCACGTCGCCCCCTCCACCTGCCGCCACCAGGGCGCCGCGGCGACCCCGCGCGTCGGTGGGAAGTCGTCGGGCAGCAGGCCGGCGAAGACGAACGACCACCCCTCCTGCTCGGCGAGCGTGACGTGACCGGTCGCGGCCACGAACCGGTCGAACTGGGCGTTCGTGACCGTGTAGGCCCCGATCTCGAACGCCTCGACCGACGTGGAGCGCACCGGTCCCTCGCCGTCCTCCGGGTAGGCCCAACGATCGTCGCTGCCCATCGCGAAGCTGCCGCCCGGCAGGGCGATGAGATCGTCCGGCCGGCCGGCAGACGACGCACGCGGCGGGGCCAGGGGTCCGTGGCCGTCGGGCTCGCGTCGCCAGCCTGGCCCTCCCGCCTGGTCAGGCGGCCTCGACGGTGCGCAGCACGGGTGGTCGGTCACTGGTGGGCCAGTCCCTTCCGTTCCTGCTCCTGCGGGCTCAGCGTGGTCGGCGTGCCGGTCAGCGCGATCCGCACCCGGTCGAGCTGCCCGTTGAAGGCGTTGTCGAGCGGTGGGTAGTCGTCGGTCACCGGTGTCCCGCGGTCGACCCCCACGTTGAGCGTCTCGTCGAACGAGAAGTAGTAGGCCGTCGTCCGCGTGATCCGTCCCGAGCCCACCTCTTCCCCGTCGACGAGCAGCCGCACGGCCGCACCGGATCCGGCCGGTCCGCCATCGAAGTCGAACTCCATCCGCACCTCGTGGTCCCCGGCGGGAAGGGGAGTCGCGGCGCGCACCGTGGTGAGGTCACGTCCATACGTGTTGTAGGCGTAGGCGAGCCGGCCCTCGTGGCAGTAGAGCGACCACCCGCCGAACCGGCCCCCCTGGGCGACCAGCACGCCCTGCGCCGCCTCCGCACCGACCGTGATCGACGCCGTCACCGTGTGCGAGCAGTTCTTGGTGTTGAGCGTCGATTCCTCGGTGAACCGGCCCATCCCGGCCCGGTAGGTCACCTCGGTCCGCCCGGCGAACAGGCTGGGGCGGCCGGCGACCTCGGGGTTCTCCCGCTCGGTGACCCGGTCGTCCAGCGGGAACACCTGATAGCGCGCCCCCTCCTTCTCGAACAGCTCTTGCAGCTCGCCCAGTCGTTCCGGCTGCACCGCCGCGAGGTCCCGGGCCTGGGTCCAGTCCGAGGTGGTGTCGTAGAGCTCCCACACGTCGTCGGCAAAGGCCGGCAGCCCCTCCGGGACCATCTCCCAGGGGATGCCGTGGCGAGTCACCGCCGTCCACCCCTCGTGGTAGACACCGCGGTTGGCGCACATCTCGAAGTACTGCGTGGTGTGCCGCTCCGGCGCGTCCGGGTCACCCAGGGTGTAGCCGAAACTTGTTCCCTCCAAAGGCATCTGGTCGACTCCGCCGAGCTCCCGAGGTTCCGGAACTCCGGCCGCCTCGAGCAGGGTCGGCAGCACGTCGATGACGTGGTGCCACTGGTGCCGGATGCCCCCGGGGTCGGGCACGTGATCGCCCCAGCGCAGGATCATGCCGTCGCGCGTACCCCCGTAGTGCGAGGCCACCTGCTTCGTCCACTGGTAAGGGGTGTTCATCGCCAGCGCCCAGCCGACCGGGTAGAGACCGTAGGTGGTCTCGTCGCCGAAGTCGTCCAACCGGGCGGCCATGTCCTGCACGTCGTCGGCGAATCCGTGCCCCACGAGGTGTTCACGCAGCGTGCCGTCCACGCCGCCCTCGCCGGACGCGCCGTTGTCGCCGAGCAGGTAGAGGAACAGCGTGTCGTCGAGGACGCCCAGCGCGTCCAGCTCGTCCACGAGCCGGCCCACCTGCACGTCCGTGTGCTCGGCGAACCCCGCATACGTCTCCATGAAGCGGGCGGCGACCGCACGCCGGTCGTCGTCGAGCTCGTCCCAGTGCGGCACGTGGTCGGGCCAGGGCGCGAGCTCCGCCTCCGGTGGCACCACGCCGATCTCGCGCTGCCGTTGCAGGGTCAGCTCGCGCTGCCGGTCCCAGCCGTGGTCGAACCGGCCGCGGTAGCGGTCGCGCCACTCCGACGCGACGTGGAACGGCGCGTGGGTGGCGCCGAAGGCGACGTAGGCGAAGAACGGCCGCTCGGGCGCGAGGGTGCGCTGGTTGCGGATCCAGTCGATCGTGTGATCGACCAGGTCCTCGGTGAGGTGGTAGCCCTCCTCGGGGGTCCGTCTCGGCTCGACGGGCGTCGTCTGGTGGTACAGCTGCGGGTACCAGTGGTTCATCTCGGCGCCCATGAACCCGTAGAACTCCTCGAATCCCTCGCCCACGGGCCACCGGTCGAAGGGTCCGGCCGCGTTCACCTCGGCGGCAGGGGTCTGGTGCCACTTGCCGAACGCCGCGGTGCCGTACCCCGCCGCGCGCAGGATCTGCGCGGTCGTGCCCGCGCTGTCCGGCCGGATGCTCGTGTATCCCGGGGCCGCCGTGGCCATCTCGGTCGTGCCACCCATGCCGACCGAGTGGTGGTTGCGGCCGGTCAACAGGGCCTGGCGGGTGGGCGAGCACAGCGCGGTGACGTGAAACCTGCTGTACCGCAGGCCCTCGCGGGCGAGTCGATCCGCCGTGGGCATCTCGCACGGCCCGCCGTAGGCGCTCGAGGCGCCGAACCCCATGTCGTCGACGACGACCAGGACGATGTTCGGGTGGTTGCGAGACCGGGCCATGGGGTCATTGTGCCCCCGCCCTGCTCATCGCTCCGGCCGGGCGGGCGTCGACCGGCCGAGCCGGAGTCGGACGTCGCGCCGCCGCGGATGGCAGACTGGCGCCATGCCCCGCTCGGTGCACGCGTTGCCCAAGGCCCACCTGCACCTGCACTTCACCGGTTCGATGCGGCTGTCGACGCTGACCGACATGGCTGCGCGGCACGACCTGCGGCTGCCGGACTCGCTCACCGCGTCGTGGCCCCCACGGCTGCGGGCCACCGACGAGCGCGGCTGGTTCCGGTTCCAACGCCTGTATGACGCGGCTCGCCACTGCGTCCGAGGCGAGGCCGACCTGCGGCGCATCGTCCGGGAGGCGGCCGAGGACGACGCCGCCGAGGGCTCCCGGTGGCTGGAGATCCAGGTCGACCCCACGTCATACGC
>CAYRLV010000179.1:0-7553 GCA_964425155.1 uncultured Ornithinicoccus sp.
CTCGATGCCAACAATCATTCGCCGCGAGTCGGGCCGGCTCGATCCGCTGCGCAGGCGCCGCGGCCCGCTCGGTAGGGTCTGGCAGCGTGACGACATCGACGACGCCCGAACGCTCCCTGGTGCTGGTCAAGCCGGACGGCTTCCGCCGCGGCCTGTCGGGGGAGGTCCTGCGCCGGATCGAGGCCAAGGGCTACACCCTGATCGACCTGGCGATCTTCACGCCGGACCGCGAGCGGCTGGCCCGGCACTACGCCGAGCACGAGGGCAAGCCGTTCTACGAGCCGCTGCTGGAGTTCATGAGCAGCGGACCCGTCACGGCCGCGATCATCGAGGGCGAGCGGTGCATCGAGGGCTTCCGCGCCCTCGCCGGCGCCACCGACCCGACCGCGGCGCTGCCCGGCACGATCCGCGGCGACCTCGGCCGCGACTGGGGCCTGGCCGTGCAGCAGAACATCGTGCACGGCTCCGACTCGCCGGAGTCCGCCGCCCGCGAGATCGCCATCTGGTTCCCCGGCCGAGCCTGAGCCCACGCGCCACGCCGGGCGGCATCGTCGCCCCCGTCGCCCGCGTTGCCAGTGGAGAAGGGCAGGCGGCAGGGACGGAGCACACGAAACTCGCCGACGCACACGGTGCACGGTGTGCTCGGCGGAGTATGACGTGCTCGGGCGAGTTTCGTGTGCCCGGTGGGCAGCCTCCTGGCCCGGCCACCGCGCCCGCCACGCCCACCGCCACGGGCGGGCGAGCGGTCAGTCGTTCCCGTCGGCCTCGGCGTCGTCCAACCCGGCGATGACCAGCTCGAGCAGCGAGGCGAGCTCCTCCCGCTGATCGCGGGAGAGCGGGCCGAGCACGTCGGACTCGACCATGTTGGCCTCCCGGATGGCGGCCGTGAAGGTCTCCCAGCCGTCCCGGGTCAGGGTCACGAGCACCCGGGTGCGGTTGTCGGGGTCGGCGGCGCGGTCGACCAGTCCCCGCTCGCTCATCCGGTCGAGCCGGTGGGTCATCGAGGAGGGGGCCACGCTGGTGGCCTCGGCCAGCTGGGTAGGGGTCAGCGCGGAGCCGTCCGGCGCGGTCGCCAGGTTGGCCAGCACGCCCCACTCACCGGCGGACAGGTCGAGGTCGACCAGCTGCCGGGCGTACCACTGACCGAGCTTGCGCTGCAGGCTCTGCACCGCGGTGATGACCCGTTGGACGGACTCGTCGCCGCCGGCGGCGACATAGGCCGCCACGTCGGCGCGGTAGCGCTCGTGCGCCGAGCGTGCGGCGCGTCGACTCGGACCCTCGCTTCCCGTCATGGGAGACATCCTGCCATGCTAATATTTCGGTATCGAATTCTTCGATTCTCAACAATCTGACGAGGGAAGGGGGCGTGATGAAGCGCGCACACCTGCTGGTCCTGGCGGCCACCGTGAGCATGATCGGCTGGGGGACGGTCTTGCCCTATCAGTACGCGTACGCCGCCCAGACCCGCGACTGGGGTGGTGTCGTCGCCGCGGCGGCCTCCAGCCTCTTCTCCGTCGGAGCCCTCGTCGCCGCGCCGGTCGGTGGCCGGCTGGCCGACCGGATGTCCCCGGTCCGCGTCACCGTGGTGGCCCGCGCCGCCGCGGTCGGGGCGAGCCTCTTCCTCGTCCTGGCGGGGACACCGCTGACCTTCCTCGCGGGCATGCTCGCCTTCGGGCTGACCATCACCGCTGCCGCGCCGGCGCAGCAGGTCCTCGCCCTGCGCTGGGCGCCGGGGCGCGACCGGCGTCGCGTCTTCGCGCTGATCTTCAGCGGGCAGGCGCTCGGCATGGCCATCGGCGCGTTCGTGGCCGGCTACCTGGTCGACCTGAGTCGCCTCGACGGGATGCGCCCGTCGTTCCTCACGGCCGCGGTCGGGTTCGCGGTGTCGGGTGCGCTGGTGGCGCTCGCCGGCCGCGGGTCCGCGGAGGTGCCGGGGGAGCAGCCGGCCGACGGGCAAGCGGCCGACCGGGGCAACGCCCTGCTCGCGCTGCGGGCGATCGCCCGCGTCCCCGCGCTGCGGCTCACCGCACTGGTCACCACCGCCCTCGCGCTCGCGTTCTACGCCCAGTTCGAGAGCGGGCTGCCGGCGTTCGCGCTGACCGTGCTGCACGCGCCCGAGCAGAGCATCGGCACCGCGGCCGCGGTCAACTGCGTGGTCATCATCCTGCTGCAGCTGGTCGTCGTGCGCTGGACGGCCACCCGCTCGGCTCCCTCGCTGCTGGTCGCGGTCGGGCTGATCTGGGTGCTCTGCTGGGGCCTGATGGCGTTCGCCACCCTCGTCGGGACGCACGGCGCCACCGTCTTCGTCGTGACCTTCGGCATCTTCGCCGTGGGGGAGACGATGTATGCGCCGGTGCTCAACCCGCTCACGGCCAGCCTCGCCCCCGAGGGAATGGTCGGGACCACGCTCGGCGTCTTCGCCGCGCTGCAGACCGGCGTCTCGGCCGCCGGGCCGATGCTCGCCGGCCTCCTCCTCGGGGCCGGCCGGTCGGGCACCTTCCTGCTGGTGCACGCGGGATTCGCGGCGGTCGCCGTCGGAGCGGCCTGGCGGCTGCGCCACCACGTCGGCACGCGGACCAGCCCGAGGACGGCCGCGGCCTCCGGCCCCGAGCCCGCCGGCTCCCACGGCCACGACGACTACGCGCTCGCCGGCTGATCCGGCGACCGGCGCGGGACGGCCGGGCACCCCGCATACCTCTCCTCGTGGGAAGTGGCCGGTGGGACTGAGTGGGACAACCAGCCGCGGATCACACCACCCGCCGGGATGAGGCAGGGCACGAGGAGCCGCACGGGGAGGCGCGGAATCGGCGGGCGCGGTGCCCTCCTCACGCGCTCGCCCACCGCGTACGATCGCGGCGTGACGAGACGGGGCTGGCCGGTGCTGGGGCGCGACCTGGCGGTCGACCTCGGCACCGCCAACACGCTCATCTACCGGCAGGGCAAGGGCGTCGTCCTCGACGAGCCGTCCGTCGTGGCCATCGAGGTCGGGTCTGGACGGCTGATCGCGGCGGGCCACCAGGCGCACGAGATGCTCGGCCGCACACCGGCGCACGTGCACGCGATCCGCCCGCTGCAGGACGGTGTCATCTCCGACGCCGACGTCACCGAACGCATGCTGCGCTACTTCGTCGACCAGGTGCGGCCGTCGCGGCTGGTCCGGCCGCGGATGGTGGTGTGCGTCCCGAGCGAGGTCACCGGGGTCGAGCGGCGGGCGCTCGAGGACGCGGCGACCCGCTCGGGCGCGCGCCGGGTCTTCATCATCGAGGAGCCGATGGCCGCCGCGATCGGCGCCGACCTGCCGGTCAACGACACCGCCGCGAGCACGGTCGTCGACATCGGCGGCGGCACCACCGACGTGGCGATGATCAGCCTCGGCGGCATCGTCAACGCGCGCTCGATCCGGCTCGGCGGCGACGACATCGACGAGGCGATCATCGCGCACGTCAAGAGCGAGTACTCCCTGTTGCTGGGGGAGCGCAGCGCGGAGGACATCAAGGTCAAGGTCGGGTCGGCCTTCCCGCTGACCGAGGAGCTCACCACGCGGGTGCGCGGACGCGACCTGACCACCGGCCTGCCCAAGACCGTGGCCATCTCCTCGGCCGAGCTGCGTCGCGCGATCGAGGCGCCGGTGCTGCAGATCGTCGAACTGGTGCGCGCGACGCTGGACGTCTGCCCGCCCGAGCTGTCCGGGGACGTCATCGACTCCGGGATCGTGCTCACCGGTGGCGGCGCCCTACTGCGCGGCCTCGACGAGCGGCTGCGGCACGAGCTCGGGGTGCCGGTGCGTGCCGCCGAGGACCCGCTGCGCGCCGTGGTCCGCGGCTCGGGGCGCTGCGTGGAGGAGTTCGGCTCGCTCGAGCGGGTCCTGGTCGACCGCCGCACCTTCTGACCGTGTCACCGATGCCCCGGCCCCACCGATCTTCGCGAGGAATCTTCGTGAGGTTTGGTGCCCGTATGAGGGCCGGAACCTCACGATGATTCCCCGGGGGAAGGTGGTGGCCGGCCTGGTCGTCGCGACGGTCGCGGTGCTCGGGGTCGACCTGTCGCGGCCCGCGCTCACCGCGCCGGTGCGCGAGGCCGCCGCCACCGTCATCGGCCCGGTGCAGCGTGCCCTCACCGTGGACGCCACGCCGGAGGTGACCCGACTCGAGCGGCAGCGCGACGCGCTCAGGCAGCAGCTCGCCGACGCCCGGTCGCGGCTGCGTGACGGCCGCGGCCTCGCGGACCTGCTGCAGTCCGGTTCCGCCGAGGGCCACCGGCTGGTGCCCGCCCGCGTCGTCGGCACGTCCGCCGTCGGCACCCCCGAACGCACCCGGCGGATCACCATCGACGTCGGCTCCCGCGACGGGATCACCACGGACCTGACCGTCATCTGCGCCGACGGCCTGGTCGGGCGGGTCGTGTCGGTCGCGCCGTTCTCGTCGGACGTGCTGGTCCTGGGCGACCGGCACGTCACCGTCGGGGTCCGGGTCGGCCGGCACCGGATCCTCGGCTCGGTCTCGTCCGAGCCGGTGGCCGGGCTGCCGCCCCGCGCGCCCGGCGAGCTCACGCTCACCCTGGTCGAACCCGGCCGCACGAAACCGGGCGACCTGGTCAGCACGCTGGGCAGTGTCGACGGACGGCCGTTCGTCCCCGGCGTGCCGGTCGGCCGGGTCACCCGGGTCGACCCGCAGCGCGGTCAGCTGGCCCGCACCGCCGTCGTGGACCCGGCCGTCGATCCCAGCACCCTCGACGTCGTCGGTGTCGTCCTCCCGCAGGGCCGCCGCGATCCGCGCCCCACCGTGACGGGGTCCGCGCCGTGATCCCCCGGCCCAGCCTCCTCACCGTGCTGCGTGCGCTCCTGGTCGTGGCGTGCGCCGTGCTCGGCACCACGGTGCTGCCCCGTCTGGCGAACGGCGCGACGGCCGACCTGGTCGTGCTCGTCGTCGTCGCGGGTGCGCTGGCCCGGGGCGTGACCGCCGGGGCGCTGCTCGGGCTCGGCGCCGGCTGGGTCGTCGACCTCGTGCCGCCCGGCGGCCACCCGCTCGGCGCCGCCGCGCTCAGCTACTGCGCGGCCGGAGCGCTGGTCGGCGCCGCCCGCCGCTTCGGCACCTGGTCACCCGCGCTGCCCGTCCTCGCCACCGCCGCCGGCGCGGCGGTGGTCCAGGCCGCGCCGGTCCTCGTCGCGGCCGCGAGCGCCGAGCCGTTGCAGCTGCCCCGGGCCGGCTGGACGGTCGCGATCACCACCGCGGTCGGACTGGTCGTCGTGCCGCTGCTGCTCGCGGCGCAACGCGCGCTCGTGCTGCGGAGGCTCGGGTGAGCCCCCGGCGGGCGAGTGCCCGCCACCGGTCCAGCCTCTGGGCGTTCGTCCTGGTGGTCGTCCTGCTCATGACCACCCTGATCGGGCGCCTCGCCATGCTGCAGCTGGTCGACCACGGCAGCTACGCCCGCGACGCGTCGCTGGTCAACACCCGCGTCGTGCACGAACCCGCCGTGCGCGGCCGCATCCTCACCTCCGACGGCACCCCGCTCGTCGACAACGCCTCCGAGACCGTGGTCACCGTCGAGCCGGCCGCGCTGCTGCGCCACGACGACGGCGGACGGGCCCTCATCATGCGGGTCGCCCACGTGCTCGGTATGCCGTTCGCCCGCCTGTGGGGCAAGACGCACCTGTGCGGGAGCCCGGGTGCGCCGAAGCCTCCCGCCTGCTCGGAAGGGTCGCCCTACGAGCCGATCCCGATCGCCACCGACGCCGACACCCGGCGCGCGCTCAGCCTGCTCGAGCGCCCGGACCGCTACCCGGGGATCGGGGTGCGAGCGAGCCCGGTGCGGCACTACCCGCACCCGCACGGGGTCAACGCCGCCCAGCTGCTCGGCCACCTCGGCCGGACCAACGAGGACGAGGTCGCGCGTGGCCTCGGCCCCCGCGAGCTGGTCGGCCGGGCCGGGCTGGAGCAGGAGTACGACCAGGTGCTCCGCGGCGAGCGGGGCACCACCACGGTGGCCATCGACAGCCGCGGTGTGGTCACCCGCCGGATCTCGCACACCGACCCGGTGCCGGGCAACGACCTGGTCACGCACCTCGACGCCGGCCTGCAGCGCACCACCGAACGGGCCCTCGCCGGTGCCGTCGCGCAGGCCCGCAAGCCGACCAAGGACGCGAAGGGCAAGAAGCGGCCGGGCGACGTGGCCGACACCGGCGCCGCGATCGTGCTGGACACGCGCAACGGCGCGGTGCTCGCGGCGGCCAGCTACCCCTCATACCGGCCCGAGGTCTGGACGGGCGGGATCAGCAGCACGGACCTGGCCCGGATCACCTCGGCGAAGCGCGGCGTGCCGCTGACCGACCGGGTGACCTCGGCGCTCTACCCGCCGGCGTCGACGTTCAAGGTGATCTCGCTGCCCGCCGCCCTCCGCAGCGGCGTCGACCGCAAGGGGAAGTACAACTGCTCGTCGAGCGTGCAGGTCGGTGGCCGCACCTTCCACAACTTCGAGTCGCACGCCTACGGGATGATCAACCTGCGTCGCGCGCTCGTCGTCTCCTGCGACACCGTCTTCTACCGGTTCGCCTACGACAACTGGCTGCGGCTCGGCGGGCTCGACGCGAAGAGCGACGTGCACGACCCGTTCGTGGCCATGGCGCGCCGGTTCGGCCTCGGCGAGCCCACCGGGGTGGACCTGCCGCAGGAGTCGTCCGGGCGCATCCCCGACCGGGCGTGGAAGCGGCAGCAGTGGGAGCAGAACAAGAAGCAGCTGTGCCGGCACGCCAAGACCGGCTACCCCGACGTGCAGGACAAGAAGCGCGCGGCCTACCTCAAGCAACTCGCCGTGGAGAACTGCCGCGCCGGCTACCTCTACCGCGGCGGAGACGCGGTCAACTTCGCGATCGGGCAGGGCGACGTCGCCGTCACCCCGCTGCAGATGGCGGTCGTGTATGCCGCGATCGCCAACGGCGGCACGTTGTGGAGCCCGCGTCTCGGCGCCGAGGTGCGCACGCCGGACGGCCAGCACGTGCGCACGATCCAGCCGGACGTGACCGGCTACGTCGACCTCGACCCCCGGACGCTGCGGCTGCTGCGCTCCGGCCTCGCCGGCGTGGTGCGCGAGGGCACCGCGAGCGAGGCGTTCGAGGGGTTCCCGCTCGATCGCTACCCGGTGGCCGGCAAGACCGGCACCGGCGAGGTCTACGGCAAGGACGCCACCGCGTGGTTCGCCTCCTACGGGCCGCTGCCGAAGCCGCGCTACGCGGTCGTCGTGGTCGTGGGCCAAGGGGGCGAGGGCGGCAAGGTCGCGGCCCCGGCCGCCCGGCGGATCTGGGAGGCGCTGCGCGCCCGCGACGCCGGGTAGAGCCGGCAGGCGGCGCGCTGCCGTGCTGCCGGGGTCCCCGGGCCATCCCGGGGATTAGGGGTGCGCCCGGTCCCGCTGGTAGCCTTGCCCTGCCGTGCAACCGGCCGCGGATCGAGAGAGCCCTGGTGGACCAGCCCAGGAGCGCCGCGCAACGAAATCACAGAACAGGATTGGTGTCGCATGCCCCTGACGGCAGACGTCAAGAAGCAGATCATGACCGAGTACGC
>CAYRLV010000180.1:0-2247 GCA_964425155.1 uncultured Ornithinicoccus sp.
CGCCGCTCGGGTCATCTGGTCGCGGCTCAGGCGGCGATGCGGTCCAGGGCCTCCTGCAGGTCGTCCGGGTAGGGGCTCTCGAACTGGACCCGCTCCCCGCTGCCGGGGTGGTCGAAGGCCAGCGTCACCGCGTGCAGCCACTGCCGCTCGAGGCCCAGCCGGCGAGCGAGCACCGGGTCCGCCCCGTAGGTGAGGTCGCCCACGCACGGGTGGCGCAGGGCGGAGAAGTGCACCCGGATCTGGTGGGTCCGTCCGGTCTCGAGGTGGATCTCCAGCAGCGAGGCCGACCGGAACGCCTCGATGACCTGGTAATGGGTGATGCTGGGCTTGCCGTCGCGGCGCACGGCGAAGCGGTAGTCGTGGCCGGGGTGGCGGCCGATCGGCGCGTCCACGGTGCCCACGACCGGGTCGGGCAGGCCCTGCACCAACGCGTGGTAGGTCTTGTCGACGCTCCGGTCGCGGAAGGCACGTTTGAGCAGGGTGTAGGCGCGCTCGCTCTTGGCGACCACCATCAGCCCACTGGTCCCCACGTCCAGGCGCTGCACGATGCCCTGGCGCTCGTGGGCGCCGGACGTCGAGATGCGGTAGCCGGCGGCCGCCAGCCCGCCGACCACGGTGGGGCCGCTCCAGCCGACGCTGGGGTGCGCGGCCACCCCCAGCGGCTTGTCCACCACCACGATCTCGGCGTCGTCGTGCACGATCCGCATGCCGGGCACCGGCTCGGCGACGACCTCGGGCGCGGCGTCCTCCTCCGGCTCGGGCAGCGTGACCTCGAGCCAGTCACCAGCGCGCACCCGGTCGGACTTGCCGGCCACCTTGCGGCCGAGCAGGACCGCGCCGGCGGTGGCGAGGTCGGCAGCCTTGGTCCGGGACAAACCGAACAGCCGGGCCAGGGCCGCGTCCACGCGCTCGCCCTCCAGCCCGTCAGGGACGGGGATGGTGCGGGTGTCGGTCACCTGTCAATCACCCTGTTCGCCCGGCTTCTTCGGCTTCGTCGTGCGGCCGGGCTCGGACTCGTCGACGGGTGCCTCGCCGGGCTCGCCTCGCGTCTCCGCACCGGCATCGGCGTCAGCGTCGTCGGCCCTGCCCTCGCCCTGCCCTTCGGCGTCGGGCTGGTCGGACTGGTTCTGGTGGCCGTCGTCGGTCCGCCGGTCGGCCGCGTGCCGGCCGGGCGTGGCGCCGGCGCGCTGCCCGTCGAGGCCGATCCCCAGGAAGGCCAACACCGCGATCAGGATCGCCGCGGACACCACCGCCATGTCGGCGACGTTGAAGATCGGCCAGTGCGGCAGCTGCAGGAAGTCGACCACGTGGCCGCGCCCACCGCCGGGGTAGCGGAACAGCCGGTCGCTGAGATTGCCCAGGGCGCCGCCGAGGAGCAGCCCCAGGGCGATCGACCACGCCCGGCTGCCGAGGCGGCGGGCGGTCACGATGGTCACGACCACCACGGCCGACGCGATCAGGGTGAGCACCCAGGTGGCGCCGGTGGCCATGTTGAACGCCGCACCGGGGTTGAAGGTGAGGTGCAACCGCAGCAGCGAGCCGACCAGGTCCCGGGGAGTCGCGGGATCGAGATGGGCCACCACCCAGGACTTGGTCGCCTGATCCAGCCCGAGGATGAGCGCAGCCGCCACCAGCACCGTCCCGAACAGCGCCCAGCGCGGCCCGGAGGGTGTCGAGGGCGTCGGCGGCTCGTCGGGTTCCGGTGAGCTCGAGGACGCGTCGTCGGTGGGGGTGGCGCTCAGCGGCGCTCCTGCTGGCGTTTGCATGTCATGCATAGGGTCGCACGAGGGAACGCCTGGAGGCGAAGTTTGCCGATCGGGTTACCGCACGACTCACACGCGCCGTAGCTGCCGTCGGCGATCCGGTCCAGGGCGTGCTTGGTCTGGATCAGCAGCTCGCGCGAGTTGTTGGCCAGCGAGATCTCCTGCTCGCGCTCGAACGTCTTGGCCCCCGCGTCCGCCTCGTCCTCGCCCGACTGGTCCCCCACGTCCTGGAGCAGGCCCGCCAGGCCCACCTCGGCCACGTCGATCTCGGAGGCCAGCCGAGTCACCTCGCCCTCGAGCTCGATGCGCACCTCCGTCAGCTCGGCGCTGGTCCAGGGCGACTCGTCCTGCAGCACGGGCAGGTCGCGAGCCTTGGCCGCACCCCCGGCCCGTCGGCCGCTCCGCCGCGGAGCCGAGCTGCTCGCCCGGGGCGCAGCGGACTTCTTGGTGGCCTTCTTGGCCGCCGTCTTCGCGGTCGCCTTCG
>CAYRLV010000180.1:2347-3600 GCA_964425155.1 uncultured Ornithinicoccus sp.
GGTCGCCTTCGTGGTCGCTTTCGTGCTCGACCCGGTGGTGGCCTTGGCCTTCGTGGCCTTGCTGGTGCCGGCCTTGCTGGTGCCGGCCTTGCTCGAGGTGCGCCTGCCGGTGGCCGTGCCCGCCGACGTCGTGGTGGCCTTCGTGGCGGACTTCGGAGCCGTCTTCTTGGCCCGCTTCGGCGTCGACTTCTTCGCCTTGGTGGCGGACCCCCTCGCGGCCTTGGTCGCCGTCGACGTCGTCCGCTCGGCGCTCTTCCGGGCAGCGGTGGACTTCTTGGCGACCGACTTCTTCCCGGTCGCACGCTGCGACGTCGACGTCGCCTTCGTGGCCGCCGACTTCCTGCCGGTGCGCTTCGAGGCCGACCCGCGGGAGGTCTTCTTGGCGCCCCCGTCGCTCGCCCGTCCCGACGTCGGGGCGCTGGTGCCACGCTCGGCCCTGCTGCCCGCGGCCCGCCGCCTGGACCCCTCCGTCTTCTCAGCCATTCGCACCCTTCCCGGGTCTCACCCAAGCGGGGCTCTGGCAAGAGTGACCGAGCGCCGCGAGGTTCGTGGCGCTGAGGATAGGACACGCGGTGCCAACACTCAACGAGCACCACCGCGCCACGCCGGGCCGAGCGGATCAGCGGTCTCCGGCGGGCGACGGCAGCGGACAGCGGGCCACCGGCCCGCGCGGACCCGCAGGCCCGGGGTCAGCGCTGGCTCTCGGACCCCTCCTGGTCGGCAGAACCTTCCAGCGAACCGTCCGTCGCCTCCGACTCCGGGCCGGCCGGCTCGGCCGGCTCCCCCGCGTCGGTGGGCGGTTGCTCACCTGCCGCGTCAGCCTCCCCCACCTCGGTCGGGCCGGGCTCGGCCTCCTCCGCACGGGCAGCGTCCTCAGCAGCGTCGGTCGCACCCTCGGACGCGCTCTCGGCGGCGTCCGAGTGGGGCGCGGGCCCACGGTCCACGCCGGTGTGGTCCAGCTCGTCGAGCTGGCCCTCGATGTAGGACTTGAGCCGCGCGCGGTAGTCGCGCTCGAAGCCGCGCAGCTCCTCGATCTGCCGGGACAGCACCGACTTCTCCTCCGTGAGAGCGTCGAGCACGGACTGCTTCTCCGCCTCCGCCTCGCGCACCATGCTCGTCGACCGCTCGGTGGCCTCGGCGATCAGCTCGTCGTGCCGTGACTGACCGGTGGTGGTGAGTTCCTCGTGCCGGGCCTCGGCGGTCTGGATGAGCTCGTCGTGGCGCGACTGCGCCGTGGAGATCAGCTCGTCGTG
>CAYRLV010000180.1:3700-7514 GCA_964425155.1 uncultured Ornithinicoccus sp.
AGCTCGTCGTGGCGCGACTGCGCCGTGGAGATCAGCTCGTCGTGCTTGGCCTGACCGTCGGAGACGAACTTGTCGTGCTGCTCCTGCCCCTCGCTGATCAGCCGCTCCCGGGTGGCCTGTCCCTCGCTGACGTGCTCGTCGTGCAGCTTCTGGGCCAAGGCGATGACGCCGGCGGCACCCCCCGCGCCCAGCGCCCCGGCACCGGCCAGTTCCCCGGCGCTCGTGCCGTCACCGTCCTCCGAGGACGGGCCCGACCCGTCCTGTCCGGCGACGTCCGGCTCGGTGGACTGTGCCGCCTCGATCCGCTCCCGCGACTCGCGCTCGGCGGCCTCGGCCGCCTCGTTCGCGGCGGCGATGCGCTCCTGCGACTCCTTCTCGGCCGCCTCGGCCGCTTCGTTGGCCTCGGCGACCCGGTCGCCCTCGCCCGATTCGCCGCTCGACTCGCCGCGCGACTTGCGGCACTCGTCGAGCTGGGTCTGCAGCTCGGCGTTCTCCGCCCCGAGCCGCCGCAGCTCCGCGACGACCTCGTCGAGGAAGTCGTCAACCTCGTTCTCGTCGTAGCCACGACGCATCGTCTTGGCCGTGAAGATCTTGTTGACAACGTCCTCGGGCGTCAGCGCCATGAAGTCACCTCGGGTTCGATCGGGCCGTGCGGATCCCGGGCGCCGACACGGCAGGACGCGGGATCGACCACGGCAGTGGGTGGAGCGCCCTCAGCCTAAGAGATTGAGGGCCAAAGAGACAGCCAGCAGGAGCACGAGGAAGGCCAGGTCCAGGCGCACCTGGCCGAGCGTCAGGGGCGGGATGACACGCCGCAGCATCTTCAGCGGCGGGTCGGTGATGCTGTAGACCACCTCGGCCACCACGAGCACCGGCCCACGCGGCCGCCAGGAGCGCGCGAGCACCTGGACCCAGTCCAGCACCAGCCGCCCGATGAGCACGATCAGGAACAGGTAGAGGACCAGCGAGACGGCGGCCTTGATCGTGTCCATGGGTTCAGTCTGCGGGGTCGACGACGGGAAACCCAGTCAGGGGTGCGCGTCGCGGCGTCGGTGACGGCGGTGCGGGGCTGACCGTCGGCGTTAGCTCTGGTTGAACAGCCCGCTCGCCGCCTTGGGCGCGGCCGGTGCGCTGCTGGCCACCTCCACGTTCGACGGGCTGAGCAGGAAGACCTTGCCGGTGACGCGCTCGATCGCGCCGTGCAGCCCGAAGACCAGCCCGGCGGCGAAGTCGACCAGCCGCTTGGCGTCGGCGTCGTCCATGTCGGTGAGGTTCATGATGACCGGCACGCCATCGCGGAAGCTCTCACCGATGTTCTTGGCCTCGTTGTAGGTGCGGGGATGGATCGTCGTGATCCGCGTCAGCGGGCCGAGGTCGCCGTCGCGGACGACCCGCGGCGTCGGCGCGTTGCGCTGGGGAAGGTGGGTCACGGGCGCGTGCTCCTCCCGGTCGGCGGTCCGCTCCCGGTTGTCGGCAGTCTCCGCGTCGTCGTAGGCGTCGTACTCGTCATACGCGTCGTAGCGCTCATCGGCCTCGGCGAGGCCGAGGTACTCCATGGTCTTGCGCAGCGCCCCAGCCATGGTGGTTGCTCCTTGGTGCCGGTCCAGTGGTCGTCTAGGACGCTACCGAAGGGGCGGGCGTGATCCGAGGATTGCGCTACCGACACGCAGGTGTGTCGCGCCGTGCGCCACGGCCTGCTCGAGGTCGGCGCTCATCCCCGCCGAGATCCAGGTCGCCTCCGGGTGGTCGGCGCGTATGGCGTCCGCCACCGTCCGCAGCCGGGCGAAGGCGGGCGCGGGGTCGGCACCGAGGGGGGCCACCGCCATGACACCGCGCAACCGCAGGTGCTCCGCGTCGGCCACCTGGTCGGCGAGGCGAGCGGCGTCCTCCGGTCGGCTGCCACCTCGTCCCGCGCCCGCACCGGGTTCGTTCCGGTCGTCCCGGTCGTCCAGGTCCACCTGGACGCAGACGTCGAGCTGCCGCTCGGCGCGCCCGGCCGCGCCGTCCAGGACGCGCACCAGCTTGGTCCGGTCGACCGAGTGCACCACGTCCGCGTAGCGCGCCACCGAGGTCGCCTTCTTGCTCTGCAGCTGGCCGATGAAGTGCACCGTCAGCCGGGAGCGCTCGTGCGGGGGGAGCTCGGCGAGCTTCGCCGAGGCCTCCTGGTCGCGGTTCTCGCCGATGTCGCGCACGCCCAGGCCGGCCAGGAGGACGACGTCGGAGACGGGGAAGAACTTCGTGACGACGATCAGCCGCACCTCCTGGGGCGCCCGGCCGGCGGCCGCACAGGCGTCCTCGATGCGGCGGCGCACCTCCTGCAGCCCGGTGGCCAGCTCGGTGCGGCGATCCGGCCCGGGTGTCCGGGACACGGCCTCGGTCACCTCGCCCCTCCTCGTTCGGGTCCCTCCACGAGCCGGATGACGCCGGCGAAGCGCCCGGTCACCTGGTCGCGGCGATAGGAGTACAGCTGCGCAGACTCTCGCGTGCAGCCCGGAATCCACTGCACGGCAACGTCATTCGCCCGCAGCTGGTCGACCACGCCGGCCGCGACATCGATGGCCGGGGTGCCGGTCCAGGACACGGTGGCACTCGCCGGGCTGGTCCTGGCGGCATCCGCGCGCATCGACTCCGGCACCTCGTAACACCGGCCGCACACCGACGGGCCGACGGCGGCTTCGAGGGTCGTCGCGCCGAGGTCGCGCATCGCGGCCACGACCCGGGGGACGATCCCGTCGATCATGCCCGGCCGCCCGGCGTGCACGGCGGCCACGACACCGGCGCGGCGGTCGGCCAGGAGCACCGGGGTGCAGTCGGCCACCAGGACGGCGAGTGCCAGGTCGGGCGACCGGGTCACCACCGCGTCCGCCGGCGGGGCGTCACCGCTCCGGGGCCGGTCCAGCACCTCGACGTCCACGCCGTGGCACTGGTGCATGAAGACGAGCGCGTCCCGGTCGACGCCGAGCGAGTCGGCGAGCTCCGCACGGTGCTGCTGCACGGCGTCCGTGTCGTCACCGACGTGCAGGCCGAGATTGAAGTCCCCGAACGGGTTCCCGTTGGCGTCGTCGGCGGCGCCGGGGGCCGAGTCGTGACCGGTGAAGCCACGGTCCACGCCGTAGGTCGCCTCGGCGCCGGCGGCACCGGGCGGCAACTGTTCTCGCCAGACGAACACAGCCACAACCTATGACACGACGTCCGGGGTGGATCACCGTGGCAGCACGGTCGCCCACGGCGACCGACACGCGACCCTCAACCAGACGACGAGCGGGCCCCTGCCGTGGAAGTCACGTCAAGGGCCCGCCCGGTGGTCTGGGAGACGGCTACTTCAGGAAGTCGGGGACGTCCAGGTCGTCGTTGTCGTCGAACGTGACCGAGCGCGGCGGGCGCGGCACGTCCTCGCCCGAGTCGCCCTTGCCGGGCTGCCCGGCCGGGGCGCCCTGCCCCGGCTGCTGAGCCCCCTGCCCGGAGCCTCCGGCCGGCGCGCCCGCGGGTGGCTGCTGGCCACCGCCCTGCTGCGGCTGCTGGCCACCCTGCGGCGCCGGGCGAGCGCCCTGTCCCTGTTGACCGCCCTGCGGCGGCGGCTGCTGGCCACCGGGCGCACCCTGCGGGCTCTGCTGGCCGCCCGGCGCGGCACCCTGTGGGGGCCCCTGCACCTGGCCGAGCGCGCGGTCGTCGCCGCGACGCTGCGGCGCGCCGCCGTCGAACCCGGCGGCGATCACGGTGACCCGGACCTCGTCGCCGAGGGCGTCGTCGATGACCGCGCCGAAGATGATGTTGGCCTCCGGGTGGGCGGCCTCCTGCACCAGCCGGGCCGCCT
>CAYRLV010000181.1:0-7512 GCA_964425155.1 uncultured Ornithinicoccus sp.
CGAACGGGTTGTTGCCCGGCCGCGGCGCGCCGGGCCGAGGCGTCGGGCGAGGACCCGGCTTGGCGCCACCGGCCCCACCACCCGAGCGGGCGGCGGGGGCCTGCGGCTGGGCCGGGGTGGGGGTCGGCTGCTCCGGAGCCGGACCCGGCGTCGGTGCGGCCGGGCCGCTCCCTCCGGCGGGCCGCTCGGCTGCCGGCTGGGTCGGCTCGGCCGGTGCCGCCGGCGTCGGCTGTGCCGGGGTCGGACGCCCGGGCGTGGGCGCGGGCGTCGACTGGGGTGTCGACGGAGGTGTCGTCTCGGCCGGCTTCTCGGCGGCCGGCTTGCTCGGCGCTGCCTTCTTGGCAGCCGCCTTCTTGGTGGTCTTGCTCGTCTTGGCCCCGGCCGGCTTCGCCGGGGGGTTCTCACGGATCTTCCGGACCACGGGGGGTTCGATGGTCGACGATGCCGACCGGACGAACTCGCCCTGCTCCTTCAGGTGGGCCAGCAGCGTCTTGCTCTCGACCCCGAGCTCCTTGGCGAGCTCGTAAACCCGGACCTTTGCCACGTTTCTCCTTGTCCTGGCCCGGGCGGATGGAGGCAGCGCGGGCCGTCGTCAGTGCTGAGGGGTGCTCATCGCTGAGTACTCATCGGGTGCTCATCAGCGTCAAACCCGCTTTCGGTTCCTGAGTCGTGCCCCGGCCACGAGGTCGGGGCCTTGCCGTTCGTACCGGCACCAGGTGCCGCTCACCTCCCGGTCAGCTCGACCGGTTCTCGAACCACTGCCGCAGCGGGCCGGCGTCGAGACCGTCCCTGACCCGCAGGGCACGGCCGAACGCGCGACGTCGCACGGCGAGCTCGAGACACGCCGTCTCCGGGTGCAACCACGCGCCACGACCCGGAAGCCGGTGGTGCTCGTCCGGCACGACGGAGGCGACTCCGTCCACCGTGCGGGCGACCACACGCAACAGCGCCGACCGATCCTCTCGGCGACGGCACCCCACACACGTACGAACAGGCACATGGGATGACCGCAGACGTGCACGCCGTAGCGGATCGGTCACCACTACTGTAACGCCTCGCCACCGTCCGGTGCGCCACCGCCGCTGCCGGACGGGCTGGGCGAGCCACTCGTCGGTGCACTCGGCGGCCCGGCGGGCGACGCCTCGGTGGCCTGACTCGCACCCGCCGGCGTGTCCGGCCGGATGTCGATCCGCCACCCGGTCAGCTTCGCGGCGAGGCGCGCGTTCTGGCCCTCCTTGCCGATGGCGAGGGACAGCTGGTAGTCGGGCACGACCACCCTGGCGGAGCGCAGCGCCTGGTCGACCACCTCCACCGACAGCACCCGCGAGGGCGACAGTGCGGCGGCGACGAACTCCTTGGGGTCCTCCGAGTAGTCGACGATGTCGATCTTCTCGCCCTGCAGCTCGGTCATGACCGCGCGCACTCGGGCGCCCATCGGCCCGATGCACGCGCCCTTGGCGTTGACTCCTGCGACGGTCGAGTGCACCGCGATCTTGGTGCGGTGCCCGGCCTCGCGCGCCAGCGCCGAGATCTTGACCGTGCCGTCGGCGATCTCCGGCACCTCGAGCGCGAACAGCTTGCGGACCAGGCCGGGGTGGGTGCGGGACAGCCCGATCTGCGGCCCGCGGGGGCCGCGTTTGACGCTGACCACGAAGCAGCGCAGCCGTCCGCCGTGCGGGTACTCCTCGCCCGGGACCTGCTCGGCCAGCGGCAGCACGCCCTCGATCGTGCCGAAGTCGACCAGCACGTGCCGGGGGTCGCTGCTCTGCTGGATGACGCCGGCGACCACGTCTCCCTCGCGGCCGGCGAAGTCCCCGAAGACCTGTTCGTCCTCGAGGTCGCGCATCCGCTGGACGATCACCTGACGCGCGGTCGCCGCGGCGACGCGGCCGAACCCCTGCGGCGTGTCGTCGAACTCCGGCCCCGGCTCGCTCCCCTCGACCTCGGGGTCGGGGTCCTCCCGGGCCCACACCGTCACGTGTCCGGACGTCCGCTCGAGCTCGACCCGGGCGTGCCGGTAGGCGCCGTCGGTCCGGTGGTAGGCCATGAGGAGGGCCTGCTCGATGGCGGGGATGATCACGTCCACCGGGATGTCCCGCTCCCGCTCCAGCGCTCGCAGCGCCGCCATGTCGATGTCCATCAGGCGTCCTCTCCTTCGGCCCCACGGGCGAACTCCACCTGTACCTGCGCACGGTCGATCCCGGCATACGGCAGCCGCTCGGTGCGAGCGGGCTGCTGCTTGGTCGCGGGCAGCTCGAGCGCGATGTCGTCCGGTCCCGCCGCGACGAGCCGACCGGTCAGCTCGCCTTCGGCGGTCACGACGCGGACCAGGCGACCGACATTGCGACGGAAGTGCCGTTGCTCGGTGAGCGGGCGGTCCACGCCGGGCGAGCTCACCTCGAGCACGTAGGGGCCGGAGCCCATGGCGTCGGAGGCGTCCAGGTCGTCGCTGATCACCCGGGTGGCCTCCGCCACGTCGTCCAGGCTGAGCGGCGGCACGGTCGTCGTGTCGTCCGGCAGGTCGCGGGCAGCCAGGTCGTGGTCGACGAGAATGCGCACGAGGCGGCGTCGACCGGCCGGGGTGACGGTGACGTCCTCGACGGTCAGGCCGAGCCCGGCGACGGCGGACCGGGCCTGTTCCTGGATGTCGCGGATGCGACGCGATCGGTCGGTGCCGCTCATCGCCCGCCCTCCGTTCCTGCTCTTCTCGAATCCCGCGCTCGCTGGCTCCGGCGTGTCGTGCCGGCTGCAGGCACAGCACGACGTGCGGTGCGTCCCGTGCGCGCCGTGATCGGTCACTGTATCCACGTCCAGCCTGATTCGCACACCCCCGCGCACGTGCGATGATCGCCGCGTGTCGGGGAACCGTGGGGTGTCGCGCCGGGCCGTGCTGGTCGCCGGAGGGGCGGGCGTGCTCACCGCACTCACCGGCTGTGGCCTGCGGGTCGGGGACGGGCCGCGCCAGGGCGCCCCGGCCGACGAGGCCGCCCTGCTCCGCGCGCTGTCCCGGGCCCGGCACCTGCACCGCGCCGCGCAGACCGCAGCGCGCGCGGACGTGGATCTCGCGCACCGCCTGGCCGCGCTCCACGCCACCCAGGTGACCGCGCTCGAGCGGCTGCTGCCCAGCGTCGGGATCCCCGTGCCGTCTCCCACCGGTGTCCCGACCTCGTCCTCGCCACCGACGCGGACGACCACTGCCGGTACCCCCTCGGCCGGTGGGCCGACCGGACACGGAGCGACCGGGGCGGGACCGACCGGGAAGCGCACCGGCCCGCGGTCGACGAAGGCGGCGCGCAAGCGGGCGGCCCGCAGGGCCCGCCTCGCCCGCGCCGAGCTGGCGCGCCAGGAAGCCGCCGACGTCGGAGCCACAGGGCTGGCGCGGCTGGGCCGGGCGTCGAGCACCAACGTCGCGGTGCTCGGCTCCCTCGCCGCCCAGCACGACGCCGCCCACCGGTTGCTCGGACCGGACACCCGCCGGGCCGCCCTCGCCGGGCCGACCGACGCCCTGGCCGCGCGACTGCTCACGCCACTGCGATCCGCCGTCTACGGCTTCGAGGTCGTGACCGCGCAGACCCCGCCCCAGCGCAGGGACGCGGCTGCGGCGACCCTCGCCTCGCTGCAGCGTCGCCGCGACGAGGTCCGGGAGCTGGCCGGGCGGTCCGCGCCGCCCGCACCGCTGGGCTACCGACTCCCGTTCCGGCTGCACGGTGCCGCGAGCCGCGCCAAGCTGGCTCGCCACGTGCTGCACGGCCTGGCCACGAGCACGGCCGCACTGTTCGAGGCCGCGGCGGGCGACGTCGACGCCGTGACCGGGGTCGTGCACGTCCTCTCCGACGCCGTCGTGCTCGGGCACGACTGGGACGTGCCCCTGCGCCCCTTCCCCGGCCTCGAGCTGCCATGACGGCACAGCACACGCCACCCGAGTGGCACGGGCCGGGATGAGCACGCGGTTCGACCCTGCCGACATTCCCGAGGCGTTCCGTGACGTGGTCAGCCGGCACGAGCCGGAGGGCGGCGTCGAGGGGGCCGACTGGCTGCGCGAGCTGCCCCGCCTCGTCACCGAGTGCCTGGACCGCTGGAACCTGGAGGTGGCGGGTCCGAGCCGGCACGGTATGGCGGCCCTCGTCCTGCCGGTCCGCCGGTCACCCGACGCCGTGGGCACCGACGCCACGGGCGGCACCGAGGCCGTGCTCAAGGTCGTCTGGCCGCATCCGGAGGGAGCCCAGGAGCACCTCGCGCTGCGTCGCTGGGACGGCCAGGGGGCGGTGCGGCTGCTCGCCGCGGACCCGGCCCGATGGGCCCTCGTGCTCGAGCGACTCGACCCCGACCGGACGCTGCTGGACGAGCCGGTCGAGCAGGCCTGCCGCGTCATCGGCGAGCTGCTGGACCGGCTGGACCGACCCGCACTGCCGCGCGCGCTCCGGCTCTCCGAGCTGGCCCGCCGCTGGTCCACCGAGCTGGCGGCGCTCGCCGACGCGCCGTCCCGGGCGCCCGTGCCACCGCGGTTCCTGCGCCAGGCCAGCTCGCTCGCCCTCGAGCTGACCGCGACCTCCGCCGCAGACATGGACGTGGACGGGCGGCTGGTCAACGCCGACCTGCACTACGAGAACGTGCTGGCACGACGGACACCACGGGATCACGCGGAGTGGGTGGCGATCGACCCGCAGGCCATCGCCGGTGAGCCGGCCTACGCCGTGACGCCCGCGCTGTGGAACAGGTGGGACGAGGCCGTCGCCACCGGTGACGTCCGGGCCGAGCTGCGGCGGCGGCTCGAGATCGTCTGCGCGGCGGGCGGAATCGACGTGGACCGGGCCCGCCGCTGGAGCATCGTGCGCGAGGCGGTGAACGCCATGTGGGAGGCCGACCGCCCCGGCCCGGACAGCGCAGCGGCCCTCTCGCAGAAGGTGCTGGCCCTCAAGGCACTCCAGCCGGACTAGGCCTGCGCGTCGCCACTCGGGGCGGCCGCCGCGCTCTCCCCCGGGCCGGGCTCCGGCGAGAGCGGGCGCCGCAACGCCACCGCCGACACCACGACGAGGACGCCGCAGGCAGCCATCGCGCCCCCCACGCCGACCACGACCGCCACCGCACCGGCCAGCGGAGGGGTCAGCCCCTGCCCACCCATCAGGCCGGTCGTCACCAGCCCGAATGCCTGGCCGCGCCGCTCCACGGGGACGCTGTCCACGAAGGCCCGCTGGATGCCCAGCACGTAGCCGCAGCACATCCCCGACAGCGCCAGCAGGGGGACCGCCACCACGAGGCCCGGGCCGAACGCGAAGGCGAGCAACGGCATCCCCATCGACAGGGCCAGCGGCAGGGCCCACCGCTCGCGGGTCACCGGTCTCGCGAACCGGCCGAGCGCGAACGCACCCGCGAGCATGCCGACCGGGACGGCGGCGAGCAGAGCACCGGCGCCGCTCGTCGCGTCGCCGCGCGACCCGACATACGACACGATGAGCGACTCGGCTCCGGTGAGGAACCATGCGGGCGCCCACTGGGCGAGCAGCAGCCCCCTGATCCGTCGATCGGCGAGCAGCGCGGCGTTGCCCCGGAGCGAGCTGCGGACGACGCCGGCGGGACGGGACGGCGGGACCACCCGACCCTCGTGCCGCAGACCGCGTCCGGCGAGCGCCGCGGCCGCCAGCAGGCCACCGCCGGACGCGAGCAGCAGGTCGGGCGCGGCGACGAGGGCGAGCACCGCACCCCCGAGACCGAGCCCCAGGATCTGGGCGCCCGACCCGATCATCGACAGCACGGAGCGACCGAGCACGTAGCGGTCCCCCTCCAGCAGCTGCGGCAGCAGGGCCCCGGACGACGCGGTGAAGACCGGGGCCACGGCGGCGGCCAGCCCGACGACGACCAGCATGACCCCGACCGGCAGACCGGGGGCCAGCCCGATGACGATCCCCGGGGCCGCGCGCAGCGCCAGACCGGAGGACATCACCAGGTGGGCCGGGAACCGGTCGGCGATCGAGGTCAGGAACGCCCCACCGAGGACCTGCGGGCCGAAGCCGACCGCGAAGGTCAGTGCGCTGAGCAACGGCGAGCTGGTGCGGTCGTAGACGAGGACCGCGAGGCCGAGGATCTCGAACTGGAAGCCGAGCACGTAGAGCAGGACGGTGCCGAACAGCACCCGGACCGGGCCCTGCTCGAACACCGTCCGGTAGGAGGCCGAAGCGGTCGAGGTCTGCACACGGGCACCCTGCCCGACGGCTGCGCGCCGGACTATTGTTACGTCACAGGACGAAAGGTCGAGATGCTGCGGATCGCCGTCACGAGTGAGGACGTGGCCCGGAGCCGGTTCGCGATCTCGCCGCTGTGGGAGCTGGTGAATGCGCTGCGGCTGCTCGCCGAGCCGTCGCGGGGCACCGTCACCGACCCGTGGGTGGCGCGGGCCCGGGCACGGTTCGTGGCGCTGCGCGGTCGGGTGGACGTCGCGGCCGTGCTGGCCCTGCAGACGCCGGGCTACGGGGTCGACTTCCTCTCACCCGTCCCCCGCGGCGTGGCCGACTCGATCGACGATCTGCTGGACGTGGTGCGCTCCTGTCCCCTCGGCCAGGCGCGTGCCGAGATCTCGCGGGCACTCGCGCAGCGGCCGGCTCCGGCGCCGGTGCGAGCCGTGCTGTCCCGCGCGGACGTGACGACGCACCTCGCCGACGTCCTCGCGGAGTGCTGGGCCGAGTTGCTGGCGCCGGACTGGCCGCTGCTGCGCGCGGTGCTGGAGCGCGACGTCGTCCACCGGGCGGAGCAGCTCGTCTCCGACGGCTGGGCCGCCGCCCTCGCCGACCTGCACCCGCGGGTGCGGTGGGGCCGTGAGGTCATCCAGGTCCGCCGGTGGCGCGACCAGCGGCTCGACCTCGGCGGGCGCGGGCTGCTCCTCGTCCCGTCGGTCTTCGTCTGGCCCGGCCTCGCCGTGACCCTCGAGCCACCGTGGCCACCCTCGCTGTCCTATCCGGCCCGGGGCGTGGCGGCCCTCTGGCAGCGCCCCCGCGCCACCGGTGACGAGGCGACGACCAGTGCCCTGGCCCGGCTGCTGGGCGGCACCCGAGCGGCCGTGCTGGTCACTCTCGACCAGCCGACCAGCACGACCCAGGCGGCGCGGTTGCTCGGCCAGAGCATCGGTGCGGTCGGCGACCACCTGGCGGTGCTGGCCGCGGCCGGTCTGGTCGACCGAGCCAGGGCGGGGCGGTCGGTGCTCTACCGGCGCACCCCGGCCGGGGACGCCCTCGTCGCGGCGGCGGGCAACGCCGGCTAGACCGGTCGTCCGGCTCCTCGTCAGGCAGGCGCGGAGCCCAGCTCGGCCTCCTCCAGCTCGGACGCGGCGATCGACTCCTCGATGTGTCGCTGGACGCGGGAGCGGCTCAGCGCGGAGGTCTGCGAGACCAGGTAGATGATCACCGACAGCACCGCCGTGACCAGGATGGACCACTCGAAGTTGAGGACGCCACGCCCGCCGCCGTAGTCGCTGATGTAGGACACCAGGGTCAGCAGGGCCAGCCACGGGAGGTACCACGT
>CAYRLV010000182.1:0-7485 GCA_964425155.1 uncultured Ornithinicoccus sp.
ACGCCCAGGAACCGGCCCGGCTCGCCGAGTTCGACCGGCTCCGGGCCCGACTGGCCCGGGCCGCACCGTCGCTGCGCACGCGCCGGCTGCGGGAACGGGCGGCCGAGCTCGCCGCGCAGATCCAGCGGTGGCGGCTGCACGAGGGACAGCTGGTCGTCCTCGACGAGGCCTCCCTGGCCGGCACCTACGCCCTGGACACCCTGACCGAGCACGCCCGGCAGGTCGGCGCCAAGATCGTCCTGGTGGGGGACTGGGCCCAGCTGTCCCCGGTCGAGGCCGG
This sequence comes from uncultured Ornithinicoccus sp., assembly GCA_964425155.1. Taxonomy (GTDB): domain Bacteria; phylum Actinomycetota; class Actinomycetes; order Actinomycetales; family Dermatophilaceae; genus Segeticoccus. The sequence continues at coordinate 281 of CAYRLV010000182.1, forward strand.
CGGCGCATTCCACCTGCTGGTGCGGGACCGCGACCGTCCACCCGAGCTGCACGAGGCCCGCCGGTTCACCCACGAGTGGGAGAAGCACGCGTCGGTCGGCCTGCGCACCGGCAGGCCCGACGTCATCGACCACTACGAGGAACACGGCCGGGTCCACGGCGGCGACCGCGACGCGATGCTCGACCAGCTCTACGCCGCCTGGCGCGAGGATGTCGCTACCGGACGGTCGTCGCTGATGATCGCCGCCGACGCTGCGACCGTCGAGGAGCTCAACAGCCGAGCCAGGACCGAACGGGTCGCGCTCGGCCAGGTGACCCGGCACGGCATACGCACCGACGACGGCACGACGATCAGCGTCGGCGACCGGGTCGTGACCCGCCGCAACGACCGGCGACTGGCCACCGGGACCGGGTGGGTCAAGAACGGCGACCAGTGGACCGTCACCGACATCGGTGCCGAAGGTGACGTCACCGTGGCCCGCGCCGCGCGCGCGAGTGGCGCCGGCGGGAGAGAGGTCGTGCTGCCGGCAGCGTATGCCCGCGAGCACCTGGAGCTCGGATACGCCACCACCGCCTACCGCGCCCAGGGACGCACCGTCCAGACCGCGCACACCTTCGTCACCGCGACCACCGGCCGCGAGGTCCTCTACGTCGCCGCGACCCGCGGCCGCGAGGCCAACACCATGTATGTCGACACCCACTACGACCCCGACCCGGACACCGCGCACGCGCCAGCCGCCGAGCAGACCGCCGCGCAAGTGCTGCGGCAGGTCCTGGCCACGCCGGTCGCCGACACCTCCGCCACCGAGACCATCGCGACCACCTGGAGCGAGCAGCGCTGCATCGCCCGGATCTGGGCCGAGTACGCCACCATCGCCGCCGCGGCCCACCACGACCGGTATGACGCGCTGGTCGCCGAGTCCGGGCTACCACCCGACCAGCTCGCCCAAGCTCGCACGTCTACGGCTTACGACCTGCTGCTGGCCGATCTGCGCCACGCCGAAGCCCGCGGCCTGAACGTGCCCCGCGCGCTCCCACGACTGGTCACCGGCCGCACCCTCGAGGGCGCCGACGACATCGCCGCCGTCCTACACCACCGCGTCGAACGCTGGACTCGAGCAGCCGACCCACACGGAGCCAAGACCCAGCCACGCATCCTCGGGGTCTTCCCCGCCGCAGTACACGTCGACGACCCCGACCTGGCCCGCGGACTCAAGGAACGCCAAGCCCTCCTCGAGATGCGAGCCCGCCAACTCGCGGGCGGGGCCGTAGAACGTCGTGTTGAATGGGCACGGCCCTTCGGCACGCCGCCCCCCGAGCCCGAGGCACGGGCAGCGTGGCTCGGCCCGGTGGCTACCGTCGCCGCCTACCGCGAACGCTGGGGCATCACCGGCCCGACGCCGCTCGGCGCCGTCGAGCCCACAAGTCACGAGCAACAGGCACAGCGTGAACTGGCCCAAGCCGCGCTGGCTGCGGCGCAGGCGACCGCGCCACCCGCGAGGCGGGCTGTCTGTGCCTGGAGCCACAGTGTTGACAGGGACCTCGGACGAGAGGGAGTCCAACTGTGAGAACCCACCTAGGCCATCGACGACCCACCAAGCCCCATGCGGCGGATAGTTGGCCCGCCGCCCGCGACGATGCGCGCATGCTGGCCATCGAAATCGGGCATGGTCAGCCCCATGTCGCGCTCGATGCGATGGCCTTCGGCTTCGTTCTCCAACCGCGCGAGGTCGCCTATCGGTACGTGCCAGCCTGGCTCACCGCATTCGACCACGGTCGCTGGGCCTCCCCGAGCGCGTCTCGTGTGTTCGTCACCGACCGACGACTGGTGTGCCGTCTATCGTCGGGACCACTCGCCTGTCTCCTATGGCGTGGTGTCGCTGGTCTCCACGTCGACCTTCCACGTGGCCGGTTGACGCTCGACTACGCAGATGGCGCCCCCGTGCAACTGTTCGGCCGGGAGGCGCCAACTATCGCGGTCGCAGCCATTAGCTTCATCTATGGACCAAGGGCTCTGACAACCCATCCTGGGATAGAGGCCCTGCGCTATTGACGTGGCGAGATCTAATTCGACCGGCAAGCGGCTGGCACCGTGGCGACTCGCAGTCCCCTCCAAGCACAAGCCCCGCACAAGCGTTCGCAGCTGCCGAGACAGTCAGAGCCGGTCGGCCGCACCTCCGCGGCTGGGGAGGAGGCCCCTGGACCGAAGGCTTTGACTAGATGTCTTCCCGGCTCCTCAGCGAGAACCGGAGCATCGGCTGAGCTAGGGACCGTGGCCGTCGAGGAGGGCGACGAGCCTTGGGCTCGGCATCTCCGCCTACTGGGCCGGTGATCGGCCCCCGCTACGGTTGCGGATCGGGCACTTGCCGGAGTCAGGCGGACCGGTCGATAGGCTAGAGCGGTCAGCATGAGCCGGGAGGAGCACGTCTTTGAACAGGAAGCCGCAGAAGCTCGAGCTGAGGTGGTTCAATAAGGATAAGGCGCTCATTCCCGCGGCAGCCAGTCGGTATGACTACACCTGGGTCGACCCGAAGGACCCGCGCTACTGCGAGACCCACACCCTCGTGTACGGCGAGAAGGTCACCGCCGAGCCGTCGCCGAAACAGCCCGGCCGAACGTACTCCGAGCGGGCCGATCTCAGGCCGACCGAGGAAAACCTCCTCATCCTGGGCGAGTCCGGAGACGTGCTGGAGGCCATGACACGTGTCCCCGAACTCGTGGACGAGTACGTGGGCAAGGTTCGCTGCGTCTACATCGATCCGCCCTTCAACACCTCCAAAACGTTCGTTAACTACGAGGACAACCTCGAGCACTCCATCTGGCTAACGATGATGCGCGACAGGCTCATCCACCTGTACAAACTGCTCGCGGACGATGGCTCCATCTGGGTCCACCTCAACGACGTCGAGAACCATCGCATGCGCATGCTGCTCGACGAGGTCTTCGGACCGGGCAACTTCGTCGCGGAGGTCGTCTGGGAGAAGTCGGACTCACCCCGTCGCGGCGACGGATTCTCCGACGACCACGACAACATTATCGTCTACGGCAAGACCAAGGGCGTCCTGCTCAACAAGATGCCCCGGACCGACGCCGACAACGCTCGCTTCACCAACCCGGACGACGACCCCCTCGGCCCCTGGTGGGATGGCGACCCGAGCGCGAACAAGGGCGACGGCTCCGGCGGGATGTGCTACGCCATTCAGAACCCCCTCACTGGCGAGCTGATGCGTCCTCCGGCAGGCGGGAGCTGGCGGTTGGCGCAGCGCACCTACTTTGAGGAACTCAACAACTGGGCTCCCTACCGATACGAGAACCTGCACGACGCCGAGTGGCGGGCGCAGAACGAAGGAGTGCCCGTCGAGAAGGCCTCGGACGACGTGTGCGCCATCGTGCTCGACGTTCCCGTGGAGGAAGCGCGCAAGCTCGTCGAGGAGCGCCGCAAACAGCCAAACCTTCCGAGGATCCTTATCCGCTCGACCGGCGGGCTGGGGCGCAAGACGTACATCCCGACTACTGGTACGAACCCCCGCACGCTGTGGCGCAACGAAGACGTCGGACACAACCGTCAGGCGAAGTCGGAAATCAAGGCCCTCTTTCCCGGCCAGACACCGTTCTCCACTCCAAAGCCCGAGCGGATGCTTGAGCGGGTGATCCAGATCGCGACCAACCCAGGCGACATCGTGCTGGACGTGTTCGCCGGCTCGGGCACGACCGCGGCCGTGGCACAAAAGATGTGCCGGCGCTGGGTGACCTGCGAGCTCGTCGAAGACACCTTCGATCGCTTCCTGCGTCCGCGCCTGGACAAGGTCATCCAGGACCAGGACCCCGGCGGGGTGACCCTCACCAAGGGAGAGCGGATCGACGCGACCGCCGGCGGACTGCCCGAAGACGTCTCCGCGGCCGACGCCTTTCGGATGACCCAGGTGCTCAGCAAGCTGCTCAAGGACCAGGATGACACCGACGACGACGCCGAGGTCCCGGAGGACGGGGAGCGGGACGGCTCCAGTGCCTCACCGACGATGGCGGCGCCGACACCGCTGGAGAGGCTCCGCATGTCCACGGACGTCAAGGCCCTAAAAGCACTGGCCAAGACCCGCAAGACGAAGGACACCATCAACTGGCGCGGTGGCGGCGGATACCGGGTAGCGCGGCTGTCGTCGGCGTGCTTCGACTACGACCCAGACCTCGACCTGGTCATGCTCACGGACGCGGCCACCGGCCGGGCCCTCGTCGAATCGGTCGCGGCGAACCTGAACTTCCGACTGACCCGCGGGCATCGCCACTTCGACGGTGTCCGCGGCTCGATGCGCCTGGTGGTTGTGGAAGGACGCCTCAGTCGCCAGAAGGTCGACGATCTGATCGCCCACCTCGAGGCAGACGAGGGGCTGACCACCGCGGCAACCGAGATCGACGATGGCGTGCGCCAGTACGTGCGTGGCCTGAGCCGGGGATGTCGCGTGGTCCATGTCCCTGACGACATCTTCACCTACACGGCGGAGGATGACTGACCATGGCCACGCTTCCCATCTCATTGGACCGCAGCACGATCGACCAGATCGCTCAAGAGTTCGACCTCCGCGCCCCGAACAAGGAAGGGCTGCGGCAGCTGATCTTCCACCTCACTGGGGACTTCGACCCGCTCGAGCCACTGGTACTGCACATGGCCACCGGTGCCGGCAAGACCTACCTGATGGCCGCAGCGGTCGAGTACTTCCGGCGGCAAGACATGCACAACGTGATGATCGTGACGCCCTCACTGGTGGTGCAGAACAAAACAGTCCAGAACTTCACCAACGGCACCCACCGCTACGTTACTGGCTTCCCGATCTCGCCGGACGTGGTGAGCCCCCAGTCCTACAACGCATGGCGTCTGCGCCAGGCAAGCAACATCTTTGAGGACAACTCGGATCCGTCGATGGTCTTCATCTTCAACGTCCAACAACTAGTAGCGCCGAGGAAGACGGACAAGTCCTCGACCGGCACCCTAGATGGCCAGCGCACCAAGATCCGCAAGTTTCAGGAAGACTCCGGGTCTCTGTACGAGTACCTCACCGGGTTGGATAACCTCATCATCATCGCGGACGAGTCACACCTCTACGGCGCCTCTGCCAAGGCCTTCAACCAGGCGCTCAAGGACCTGAAGCCTGCGGCCACGGTCGGGCTGACCGCATCGGCGGACGACCAGGACCAGGTCATCTACCGCTACCCCTTGCACAAGGCAATCAGCGACGGCTACGTCAAGGCGCCGGTCCTGGTCTACCGACAGTCCGGTTACAAGGGCGAACAGGCCGAAGAACGCCAGCTGCGCGATGCGCTGTCGCTCTTGCGCAACAAGGAGGCCGCCTACGCCAACTACATCGCGGAGCACCCCGGCATCAAGGAGCTCAAGCCTGCCCTGTTCGTGGTGTGCTCCAATGTCGACCACGCGACGCAGACAGCGGAGCTGCTCCGAGGACCTGTCTACCTCGGGTCCGCGACGGCCGTGCTGCAGGTAGACAACCAGCACGACGACGAAGCCACGCGCAAGCTCCTCGATAACCTCGACAGCCCCCAGTCCCCGGTGCGTGTCGTCGTCTCTGTAGACAAGCTCAAGGAAGGGTGGGACACCAAGCGCATCGCCGTGATCAGCACCCTGCGAGCCATGGCGTCGGAGGTCCTCACGCAGCAGACCATGGGACGCGGCCTGCGGCTCCCATTCGGAAGGCACACGAACGTCGACCGGCTCGACCAATTGGACATCCTCGCTCACACGTCGTTCGAGGATCTGCTTAACGACGAGAACATTCTCCAGACCTTCGGCCTGGACGGTGCCTCGGAGGAGGCGGTCACCGGTCAGGACCTGGTCACACCTGCGACTCCCGCCAATCCGGTCGGGCGGCACGAGCATGTTGGCCTGGATGACTCGAAGCACCCATACGCCGATGCTACGAGCGGGTTGTCCGCGGAGGAGCCGGTTACCTTCGGGCCCCCAGCTGGCACGGTCACGACGTCCCCGACAGCCACCGTGCAAGTTGTGGAACTGGATGATGCTGAGGAGATCCGCGACGAGTCCGCCCTGACACCCGTGGTTGTGGAGATCAATCCCAAGTTCGCCGGCACGACATTCCTGTTCCCCTCCTCGGCGATGTCGCAGACGATCCCCCCCTTCCATCTCAAGCAGGTCCACGGCGATGAAATCAAGGCAGCAGCGAAGCGCGTGACCGACTCGGGAGAGGTGCTGCACCGCAAGAAACTGATCGCCTCGGAGGAGAAGCAGGCGATCACCACGGAGCGGATCGAGGACGCGAAGGTCGCCAGCGCGCTTGTCGACAAGGCGGACGTTGTCAGAGAGCTGACCCGGCGGGTGATCGGACTTCGCCGCGTGACAAAGAACCCGGCGAACATCGCCCAACTCGAAAAGCGGATCATTCCGCAGTTCATAGAGGCAACGCTCGTCAAGGAGTGGACGGAGAAGGCCAAGGATTCAGCTGTGGCTGAGATCGAAAGACTGATCGCGGACAAGATCAAGGCCCATGCCGGCAGTATCCAGACCGAAACCAAGATCACTGCGCTTGAACTGCCGATTGACCAGTACTTCGCCCTGCCTGTCGGCCAGCGCGTGCTTGAGCTCCTTGCCGAAGACGGGCAGGCCGCCTTCCAGGTCCGAAAGTTCTATGGAAGCTGGGACAAGGGCCTGTTCCCCGCCTCGTCGTTCGACTCGTGGAGTGGTGAGTACCTGCTCGCCATGAAGCTCAACTACTCTGAGGACATCGTCTGGTGGAAGCGCCTGTACCAGCATGAAGGCGCTTCGATCGCGTACTCGACCCGCGACAGTTACTTCCCCGACTTCGTCGCGCTGGACAGCGACGGGGTCTACTGGATCATCGAAGGCAAAGCCGACAGGGGGAGAGACGACGAGATCGTCGCAAAGAAGCGCGATGCGGCAGTCGACCTCATCAACGAACTCGTGAGTGAGCCCGACTTCCAGGATGACACTTGGGGCTACCTGATTGCCTATGAGAGCGACGTGAGGTCGTCCGACTCCTGGCTCGATCTGAAGACGAAGGCCCAGGCGGTGGTGGCCTCGCCGTACTACGACTAGAGCGTGTCTCGTTAATGGGTCTTGATGTAGATGATGGTGTCTGCCAGCAGGACGCCGCCGAGGAATGTACGGCGTGTTTGTCGTAGCGGGTGGCGATGCCGCGCCACTGTTTCAGGCGGAGGTAG
>CAYRLV010000183.1:0-7483 GCA_964425155.1 uncultured Ornithinicoccus sp.
GGTCCGGCGGACTCGGGAGGTGACGGCACGTCATACACGCTATCGGTGCCGTCACCGTGAGGAATCTTCGTGAGGTTTGGTGCCCTCTGAGGGCAGCAAACCTCACGAAGATTCCGCACGGAGATCCCTCACGAAGATTCCGTACGGTGAAGGGTCAGATGTCGCGGAAGGTCTGGATGCTGGCGCCCAGGTCGTTGAGGCGCAGGGCGAGGTCCTCGTAGCCACGGTTGATGACGTAGACGTTGCGCAGCACCGACGTGCCGGGTGCCGCGAGCATCGCCAGCAGGATGACCACCCCGGGGCGCAGCGCGGGCGGGCAGATCACCTCGGCGGCGCGCCAGCGGGTCGGTCCGTCGACCATCACCCGGTGCGGGTCCATCAGCTGCACCTTCGCGCCGACCTTGGTCAGCTCGGTGAGGTAGATGGCACGGTTCTCGTAGACCCAGTCGTGGATCATCGTCGACCCCTGCGCGCACGCCCCGATGATCGCGAAGAACGGCAGGTTGTCGATGTTGAGGCCGGGGAACGGCATCGGGTGGACCTTGTCCAGCGGCGCCGTCAAGGCGCTCGGGATGGTGCGCAGGTCGACCAGCCGGGTGTGGCCGTTGGCGGACGGGTACTCGGGGGTGAGTTCGTACTTCATCCCCATGCCCTCGAGCAGCGCCAGCTCGATCTCCATGAACTCGACCGGCACCCGCTTGATGGTGATCTCGGACTCGGTGACGACGGCGGCCGCCAGCAGACTCATCGCCTCGATCGGGTCCTCGGAGGGGGAGTAGTCGACGTCGACGTCGATGTCCTTGACCCCGCGGACGGTCAGCGTGGTCGAGCCGATGCCCTCGATCGTGACGCCGAGCCGCTGCAGGAAGAAGCAGAGGTCCTGCACCATGTAGTTGGGGCTGGCGTTGCGGATGACGGTGGTGCCCTCCCACCGGGCCGCGGCGAACAGCACGTTCTCGGTGACGGTGTCGCCGCGCTCGGTGAGCACGATGGCCCGTTGCGGGGTCACCGCCGGGTCGACGTGGGCGTGGTAGGCGCCGTGCGTCGCCGTGACGTCCAGCCCGAACTGCCGCAGCGCCGTCATGTGCGGCTCGACGGTGCGCACGCCGAGGTCGCAGCCACCGGCGTAGGGGAGGTGGAACTCGCCGAACTCATGCAGCAGCGGCCCGAGGAACATGATGATGGTGCGGGTGCGGCGTGCCGCGTCCTCGTCCATCGCGTCGAGGTCCAGCCGCTCGGGCGGGGTGATCTCCAGGTCGTTGCTGTCCGGCAGCCAGCGGGTGCGCACGCCGATGCTGGCGAGCACCTCGAGGATCCGGTTGACCTCCTCGATGCGGGCGAGGCTGCGCAGGGTCGTCTTGCCCTTGTTGAGCAGCGAGCCGCACAGCAGCGCGACGGCGGCGTTCTTGCTGGTGCGCACGTCGATCTCGCCGGACAGCTGGACGCCCCCCTGGATCCGCAGGTTCTGCGGGACGGTGGAGCCGACCGCCACGAACTCCGAGTCGAGGCTCTCACCGATGCGGGCCAACATCTCAAGGCTGAGATTCTGCTTGCCCTGCTCGATCCGCGCGATGGCACTCTGACTGGTCTTCAGCAGGTCGGCCAATTCCGTTTGCGTCAGGTTCTGATGGCGCCTCGCGTCACGGATCAGCGTGCCGATGCGGGAGAGGTAGTCCTCGTTCATGCGATTCACTGTAGATCACATGTGAGATATTCCGGCTCTTGAGCCCCGGCGGGTCGCGCCGGTTGCGCGGATTCGTGGCGTGACGTCGGCCACGCCGTTGGGTCAGTCCGGCGGGCCCTCCGCGGGGTGGTGGGAGACGGCCGCGCTGATGACCGGCTGGGCCACCTCGACCTGCCAGGGCCGCGCGCCGAGGTCGGTCAGGGCGGCCGCGATGGCCTCCGGCGTGGGCTCGTCGGGCGGGTCCCACAGCACCCGACGGAGCAGCTCGGGGGTGAGCAGGTTCTCCACCGGGAGGGTGTGCTCCTTCGCGAACTCGCCCAGCTCCGCGCGCGCCTCGGCCAGCCGCGCGGCGGCCACCGGGTCGCGGTCCGCCCAGGCCCGGGCCGGCGGCGGGGCGTCACTGCGCACCGTGAGGGGCGGCAGTTCGGCCTCGGGCAGCCGCAACGCGCGGTGGATGGCGTCCAGCCACTGCCCCTGGTAGCGACGCAGGCCCCGGTGCGACTTGCCCGGTGACAGCTCAGCGGCGCTCTTGGGGACCCGGGTGGCGAGGTCGACGATGAGCGCGTCGGGGAGCACCCGCCCCGGGGCGATGTCCCGATCCCGGGCGATGGAGTCCCGTGCCAGCCAGAGCTCGCGGACCAGCGCGGCGCCCCGACGACCCCGGACCCGGTGCATGCCCGACGTGCGCCGCCACGGGTCGGTGCGCTTGCGGGGCCCGGTGAAATGGGTCAGCGCCTCGAACTCCTGCTCGGCCCAGTCGTCCTTGTGCTGGTCCGCGAGGTCCTCGGCGATGCGCTCGCGCAGCTCGCCCAGGACCTCGACGTCCAGTGCGGCGTAGCGCAGCCACGGCTCGGGCAGCGGCCGGGTGGACCAGTCCACGGCGGAGTGCTCCTTGGCCAGCCGGACCCCCAGGTAGTGCTCGGTGACCGCGGCCAGGCCCACGCGCGGCAGGCCGACCAGCCGGCTGCCCAGCTCGGTGTCGAACAGCCGCGACGGGGTCAGGCCGACCTCCGCCAGGCAGGGCAGGTCCTGGGTGGCGGCATGCAGGATCCATTCGGCCTCGCCGATGGCCTCCTCGACGGGGGACAGGTCGGGGCAGCCGACCGGGTCGATGAGGAAGGTGCCGGCGCCGCGGCGGCGCAACTGCACCAGGTAGGCCCGTTGGCCGTACCGGTAGCCGGACGCCCGCTCGGCATCCACGGCCACGGGTCCGGTGCCTCCGGCGAGCGCCTCCGCGGCCGCGGAGAGCTGGCGCTCCTGGTCGACCACGTCCGGCACGCCGTCGGCGGGTCGATCGAGCAGGACCAGCGCGGGGGCCTGCACCTCTCCCGCGCCCTCCGCCGTCTCGTCCGCGTCCGCCGCCTCGTCGCGTGAGCTCATCGGCGCTGACCGGGCAGCGCGGTGACCCCCTCGGGCAGGGGAGGCAACCCGGCGATCGTGCACAGCAGGTCGACCCAGGCAGCCAGGTGCGTCCCGAGGTCCGGTCCCGCCGGCGTCCAGGAGGCGCGGACCTCCATCTCCACGGTGGCGGCGCGGTCGGCGAGCCCGGCGAAACTCTCCGAGACGACGCGGGTCACGGTGCCCGCCTCGGCGGTGTAGTCGAGGTCGCGGGCGGCGAGGCTGTCGATCAGCCAGGACCACCCGACGGCGCCCAGCATCGGGTCGGTGGCCACTTCCGGCTCGAGCTCGGCACGGGCGAACGTCACGGCGCGCCAGACGCCTTCCCAAGGCTCGGGCTCCGACGGGTCGTGCAGCAGGACGAATCGACCGGACGCGAGCTCCTCGCCGTCCTGGGGGTCGCCCGCGGTGCCCACGACGTCGGCGGTGAGAGCCACGGCATACGGAGCGATCCGGGTGGGCGCGGGCACCTCGGTGACCCGCACCTCCGGGCGCAACCGCGCCGCACGCAGCTCGCGCAGGGCCTGCGTGAACTCGGGAGGGGCGTCGCCGGTGACGCTTCGCGTTGCCACGACAGCAGCGTATGTCGGCCGGTCACCGCGCGCTGGTAGGCCACGCCGGATCGGCGTGGGACGAGGGCGCCGATCCGGTGGTCGGGGTCCGTCCGGCCCCGTGCGAGGATCGGCGGCGTGACCAGTCCCGCCATCCCCGAGTCCGCCGCGGATCCCGCCGACAGCGCTCTCGTGCGCGCCGCCCGCGGCGAGCCGGTGCCGCACACCCCGGTGTGGTTCATGCGTCAGGCCGGGCGCTCGCTGCCGGAGTACCGCGAGGTGCGGGCGGACGTCCCGATGCTGCAGGCGTGCCGCACCCCCGACCTGGTCACCGAGATCACCCTGCAGCCGGTGCGCCGGCACGGCGTCGACGCGGCGATCTTCTTCAGTGACATCGTGGTGCCGCTCGCCGCGGTGGGCGTCGACCTGGACATCGTGCCCGGTGTCGGACCGGTCGTGGCCGAGCCGTTCCGCCGCCGCGCGGACCTCGCCCGGCTGCCCGAGCTCACGCCGGACGTCGTCCCCGACATCACCCAGGCGGTGCGCTCGCTGGTGGCAGCCCTCGGCGCCACCCCGCTGATCGGCTTCGCCGGCGCACCGTTCACGCTGGCCAGCTACCTCATCGAGGGCGGCCCCTCCAAGAACCACGAGCACACTAAGGCGCTGATGCACGGCGACCCGGAGCTCTGGCAGGACCTGTGCGCCCGGCTCGCGCAGATCTCCGGCGCCTTCCTGCGCGTCCAGGCCGAGGCCGGCGCCGCCGCGGTGCAGCTGTTCGACTCCTGGGTCGGGGCGCTGCCGCGGGCGGACTACGAGCGGTTCGTGCAGCCGCACTCGGCCACCGCGCTCGCCTCCGTCGTCGACCTCGGGGTGCCGCGGATCCACTTCGGGGTCGGCACCGGCGAGCTGCTCGCCTCGATGGGTGCGGCCGGCGCCGAGGTGGTCGGCGTCGACTACCGCGTGTCCCTCACCGATGCCCTCGCCCGGCTGGACGGCCGGTATGCGGTGCAAGGCAACCTTGATCCTGCGCTGCTGTTCGCCCCGTGGCCGGTGATCGAGGACGCCGTGCGGCGGATCGTCGAGGAGGGCCGCGCGGCCCCCGGCCACGTGTTCAACCTCGGGCACGGCGTGCTGCCGGCCACCGACCCGGACGTCCTCACCCGGGTCACCCGGCTGGTGCAGGAGGTGTCCCGGCGCTGACCGTCGCGGTCTGACGGCGTCGGCGCCACCACAGGGCGGCGGGCACGCCGACCAACGCGGCGAGCACGAGGAACGGCAGCACGATCCCCAGCAGGGTGACGACCGCTCCGACGGCCGAGACGAACGCGTGCCAGCCGGACGCCAGCCCCTCGACGAACCCGTTCGGCGGGTTGGACGCGGGCTCCGCGGGAACGGCGGTGGTGCTGAGCGTGACGGTCACCGTGGACATCGCGACCTGGTTCTTGAGGGTGGACAGCTGGGACTTGAGCGACTCGAGCGTGGCCTCGCGCGTGGTCAGCGCGGACTCCAGACGGGTGATGCCCTTGAGGTCCGTCGCGTCCCGCATCAGCCGGCGGAGCCGGTCGATGCTGGTCTGCATCGAGGTGATCCGGCTGCTGGTGTCGACGTACTCCTTGGTGACGTCGCGACTGGTGGTCGACCGCTCGGTGACCGTGCCGACCTTCGCCAGCTTGCCCAAGGTGGCGTCCAGGTGCTCGGCGGGGACCGCGAGGGTGATCCGGGCGTGGCCGCCGAAGTCGCCGGCCGGCTCCTCGCGCAGGTCCTGCTCGCCGCCGACCTGCTCGTCCGTCACGTAGCCCCCGGCTCCCGCGATGATGTCGTGCACCTCGCGGACCGAGCTCGTGATCCGGTCGACCCGGATGGTGAGGTCGGCGGTGCGGGTGAGCTTGCGGTCCCGGGCGACCGTCACGTCCGCGGCGTTGCCGATCGCCGCCCGGTCCTGCGCTTCCGCGGCCCCTGCGGGCGCCGGCGCGACCTCCGAGGCCGCCCGGCCACCCCCGGCGTCGCCGGCCGAGCTGGCGCCCGAGCTGCCGCTGGAGCACCCGGCAAGGAGCAGCGCGGCCAGACCGGCCGCGGCCATGCCCGCCCGGAGCCGTCGCCCGCGGGTCGCGGTCGCTGCGGGCCCTCGCGGACGATCGGAGGGCGTGGTGTCGGGGTCGCGTGTGGTCATGGCTGCCTCCGTGGCTGAACCAGTGTGGTCCGAGGTTGGAGGTGAGCCCGGCGGGCAGAGTTCCGCCTTCGGTGTCTCAGTCGGGTCTCGGTCCCGTCACGGATCGGGCACGACCGGTGGGCTCGCCCGTGAGAACCTGACCGCATGAGTCACCCCACGAAGTGCTCCGCTTCGCTGGCACCCGACGACGTCCTCCGCGGCGCCTCGATACGGTGCGGGGACGCCGGCCTCCGATGCTGCGCGGGGACCGCCACGTGAGGGCGGTGGTGGCCGTGGTGGGGGCGGGGATCAGCGGCCTGGCCGCCGCGTGGGAGTTGGTCCGCAGCGACCCGGACCTGCAGGTGACCGTGCTGGACGCCGCCGACCGTCCGGGCGGCAAGCTGCGCCTGGCCACGGTCGGCGGGGTCAGGGTCGACGTCGGCGCCGAGTCGGTCCTGGCGCGGCGGCCCGAGGCGGTGGACCTGATGCGCGAGGTCGGACTGGGGGACCGGTTGCGCCACCCGGCGCCCGTCGGGGCCTCGATCTGGAGCCGCGACCGGCTGCACCCGATGCCACGAGGAACGTTGATGGGCGTGCCGGGCCGGCCTCGCGACGCACTCGGGCTGCTGTCCGACGCCGAGGTCGCGCGCGTCGAGGCCGAGCGGCGACACCGGTTCGACCCGGTCGACTCCGACGTGACGGTCGGGGACTTCGTGGCCGGACGGGTCGGCGACGCGGTCGTGGACCGGCTGATCGAACCGCTCCTCGGCGGGGTCTACGCCGGCCACGCCCGGTCGCTGTCGTTGCAGGCGACCGTCCCCGCGCTGTGGGAGGCCGCGACCTCCGGACACTCCCTCGTGGAGACGGCCCGCGACGCCGCGGAGCGGGCCACGCCTGCTCCGGGCACGCCGGTCTTCGCCGGCCTGGAGGGTGGGATCGGCGGCCTCGCCGAGCAACTGACCGAGGTCCTGGCGGCCCGGGACGTCGCGGTGTGGAACGACACGATCGTCCGCGAGCTGGAGCGCACCCCGACCGGGTGGCGCCTGGTCACCGGTCCCGTCCCGGCGCCGGAGTCGCTCGACGTGGACGGGGTGGTCCTCGCGACCCCGGCGACGCCGACCTGCCGGCTGTTGCGGCCGCACGCGCCGGACGCCGCGGCCCGGCTGGCCGAGATCGACTACGCGTCCGTCGCCATCGTCACGCTGGCCCTCCCGCGAACCGGGCTGCCGCCGTTGCCGGGCTCGGGGTTCCTGGTGCCCCCGGTGGACGGCCGCACCATCAAGGCCGCGACGTTCAGTGCCGGCAAGTGGCCCTGGGTGGCGGGTGCCGGGGACCGGCACGATGTCGTGCTGCTGCGGGCCTCGGTGGGCCGGCACCGGGAGGTCGCCGACCTGCAACGTCCCGACGACGAGCTGGTGACCCGGGCCCACGCGGACCTGTCCGAGGCGCTCGGCAGCATGCTGCCCGCGCCGGTCGACGCGCACGTCCGCCGGTGGGGCGGCGCGCTGCCGCAGTATGCGGTGGGGCACGTCGAGCGCGTGGCCGCCGTGCGGCGGGCGGTTGGGGACCTGCCCGGTGTCGAGGTGAGCGGCGCCGCATACGACGGGGTCGGCATCCCGGCCTGCATCGGCTCCGGCCGGGCGGCGGCGCAGGCACTGCTGACCCACCTGCGGGATCGACCCGTCCCGGAGGGACAATGAG
>CAYRLV010000184.1:0-7468 GCA_964425155.1 uncultured Ornithinicoccus sp.
GGTGACCGCCACCCGGTGGGCGCGTCAGACCGACCAGGTGACCGCCACCCGGCGGGCGAGCGCGCGCAGCGTGGACACCGGGTCGGCCAGGGCCAGCAGCACCTCGTCCGGGGTCTTGGCCACGGCGTAGGTGCCGCTGATCCCGTGCGCCATCGTCTCGCGCCGGCCGACGCTCGCCTGGCCGGCGATCACCACGGTCGGCACGGCCTGCTCGAGCGCTGCCGCCGCGACCCCCGCGACGACCTTGCCGCGCAGGCTCTGCCAGTCGAACCTGCCCTCCCCGGTGATCACCAGGTGGTGCCCGGCCAGCTGCCGGTCGAAGCCGACCGTCTCCAGCACGGCCTGCACGCCGGGCCGGTAGCGCCCGCCGAGCAGCATCAGCCCGTAGCCGAGCCCGCCGTCGGCCCCGGCACCGGGCTCCCGGTCCAGCCGGCGCGGCTCGCCGGTGAGCAGGTCGGCCGGCTCGGGCGCGAGCCGGCCGACGACGTCGGTGAAGTGGCCCAGCGCGGCTTCCAGTGCCTGCGCCTGCTCGGGCGTCGCGCCCTTGCCCGCGGCGTAGGAGGCACTCGCTCCGTGGAAGCCGAGCAGGGGGATGTCGACGTCGCAGGCGAGCACCAGCTCGACCTCGCGGAGCCTGGCACGTGCCTCGCCGAGCCCCGCGAGGGCCTCGGGCTCCAGCGCGGCGAGGGGCCCGCCACCGCGCGCCAGCATCGTCGGGTCCCCGACACCGAGCGCCGCCAGGGCTCCCGCGCCCCCGTCGTTGGCGCCGCCACCACCGAGACCGACCACGACGCGCTCGGCGCCCTCGTCGAGGGCGGCCGCCACCAGCTCGCCCACGCCGTAGCTGCTGGTGACCGTCGGGTCACGCTCCTCCGGGGCGAGCAGGTGCAGCCCACAGGCCTGGGCCGCCTCGACGTATGCGGTGCGCCTCCCCTTGGGCTCGTCAGCGTCGCCAGCGTCGTCAGCGTCGTCAGGGTCGCGCAGCAGGAACATCCCCGGCACCGGCCGGCCCAGGGGGTCGCTGACGGTGGCCGAGACCAGGTCGCCGCCCAGCGCGGACTGGATGACCTCGACGAATCCGGGACCACCGTCGGAGAGCGGCAGCAGGGTGAGCTCGTCGTCCGGCGAGTGGTCCCGCCACCCGGCGGCGATGGTCTCGCCCGCCTCTGCGGCGGTCAGCGTGCCGGAGAACGAGTCGGCGGCGATGAGGACCCTCACGGCCCCATGCTGTCAGTCGTCCAGGGTGAAGTTCGCACTCGGTGTGCCGGGCGAGCCCGCCGGTCCGCCCTGACCCTGCGGTGGGGGCGCCTGGCCCCCAGCCTGATCTCCGGCCTGAGCCCCGGGCGGGGCTTCGCCGGCGGCGGCGCCCGGAGCCGCCGACGCGCCCGGAGCCGCTTGCTGCTGCGCGGCCTGCTGGTGGTGCCAGGCGTCGATCTCGACCAGCTTGGCCACCACCGCGTCGTGGTCACCGCCGGTGCGCTGCTCGGCGTAGAACAGCTCCCCCAGCTGCCGGTAGAGCGCCTCGCCGTCCCGCTTGGCCTGGAACTCGTCCAGCTTGGTCTGCCCCTGGGCCAGGCCCTCCTGGGCCTTCGCGGTGGCACGCTCGGCCGCTTCACGGGCCTTGTCCATGAAACCCATCGCTACTCCAGACTTCCCGAAAGGAGGCCGCCGAGCGGCCCCTGCTTGTCGTCTCCCGCACCCATGTTCTTGGCCAGCGCACCGGCCAGCCCCTCGATCGTCATCGACTGCAAGATCACCTGGCCGTCCCCCTCGAGGGTGGCCAGCGACAGGCCCTCTCCGCCGAACACGGCGGACATCAGCGTCTTGGTGTTCAGCCCGCCGATCCGCTCGACGCCGTAGTGGACCGAGTCCTCGAAGGCGACGATGCAGCCCGTGTCGACCTGGATCTTGCCGCCGTACTTCGCGGGGTTCAGCTCGATGAAGTTCCCGGCGCCGCTGATGAACACCGTGCCGACGCCGGTGAACTTCTCCAGCACGAAGCCCTCCCCGCCCCGGATGCCGCGGCGCAGCCCGGAGAAGGCGATGTCGAAGTCGACGCTGCTCTCGGCCGCCACGAACGCGTCCTTCTCGGCGAACCAGCCCCGGCTGCCGTCGAGCTCCAGGGCGCGCATCTCGCCCGGGAGCACCCCCGCGAAGGACACCAGCCCGCTGCCGCCCTGGGGGACGAAGTGCTGGAAGGCGAGGCTCTCCCCCGCCGCCACCCGCTTGCCGACGTCCATCGCCTTGGCGAACAGGCCGCCGGCTCCGCCGGGCCCGCCACCATGGTCGCGAGCCGGTGTGGTCAACCGGGTCTCCACGTCCACGTTGACGGTCTTCCAGAGGAACTTGCCCGCCTCGCAGTAGACGCCCTGCCCGACGTCGAGTTGGCAGGTGACCAGCTGCATGGCGTTGCCGACCAGCTGGTGGCGAATCGTCATACGCAACCTCCCTCGAGTCCGGAGATCACCCTAGCGACGGCTCGCCCGGCCCGCGGCGGAACAAACCAGATCGGTCAGTCCGCGGCCGGGTCCAGCGGGACGACCAGGCAGGGGCCACCGGCGAACAGCCCGCCGTCCACGTCCAGGGCGCGCCCGTCCGCATACGCGTGTGGTCCGGTGACCTCGTCGGGCGGGGTGCCGGTCAGCACGGTGATCGGACTGTGCCCGTGCACGATTCGGGTCCCGCCGAGAGCGCCGAGCAGCCGCTCCGCCTCCTGCGCACCGTCCTCGCCGGTGAACGCGAACCGGGTCGTCATCCGCGCCCAGCAGGTCCAGTGCGCGGCCAGGTCATCGCCCCGCAGGGCCGCGGCGACGCCCGCGTTGATCGTCTCGACGTCGTCGCCCCACTCGAGGTAGGCGAGCGTGTCGGCGTGCAGCAGCAGGTCGTCGGCGACCCGTGCGACCGCGGGCAGCTCGCGCAACCAGGCCAGCAGTCCGTCGTCCAGGCGGCGCTGGTCCTCCGGCTGGCCACCGTTCGCCAGCCAGCTCTTCGCGAAGCTGTGCTGCTCGCCGTCGTGCCAGGGCGCGGTCTGGTCACCGTGGTCGTGCATGCCCAGGGCCAGGACCTCGTGGTTGCCCAGCACCGCACCCACCTGCCCGCCCGCCGCGGCCGCCTCGTCCTGCAGCCGCCGCACGATCTCGCACACCCCGACGCCGTCGGGTCCGCGGTCGAAGAAGTCCCCGACGAACCACAGCGTCGCGTCGTCGCCGGTCCAGTGCCCCTTGTCGTCGGTCAGCCCGGCCGCGGCCAGCGCCGCCACGAGCGCCTGCGGGTGGCCGTGCACGTCGCCGACGGCGAAGCGGCTGGGACGACTGGGCATGGCCCCACTCTGCCACTCGCCGGGTGCGACGATCAGCGAACCAGGGCAGCCGCGCCGACGACCAACGCGGCCAGCGTCACGAGCGCGAACACCCCGACCCAGACGAGCGCCGGTATGCGGGTCAGTCGCGCGAGCTGGTCGGCGTCACTGCCGCGGTCGCGACCTCCGCGACGACCGCGGTGCAGCTCGACCACGGCGCGTGGGCCGGCGAGCAGCAGGAACCAGGTGACCGTGTGCGCGAACGCCGACTGCGTGCTCGGGCTGGTCCACCAGGTCACCCCCAGCACGACGGCACCGCACACCAGGACCGACCAGAGGCCGTACCAGTTGCGGATCTTCAGCAGCACCAGGGCCAGCAGCAGGACGAAGGCCCAGAGCAACGCGGCGGCGTACCCCGCGTGCAGCACCAGGGCGGCGGCCAGTCCGATCAGGCTCGGGCCGGGGTAGCCGGCGGCCAGCGTCGCGACCATCCCGGGGCCGTTCGGACGCCCGCGGGACACCGTCAGGCCGGAGGTGTCCGAGTGCAGCCGGATGCCGGTCAGCCGCCGGCCGACGAGCGTGGCGACCACCCCGTGCGCGGCCTCGTGCGCCAGGGTCACCACGTGCCGGGTCAGCCGCCACGCGGGTGTCCACCAGGCACACAGCAGCGCCACGGCGGCCGTGCCGAGCAGCACCGGCAGCGGCAACGGCGCGCTGGTGGCCCCCAACACCTCGCCCACGTGGTCCATGCGTCCCGTCCGTTCCGTCTCCGTTGCCGCAGATTCTCCTGGACCCCGCTGACTGACCACCGCGCGAGGCCTGGTGAGTGCGCGAACAAACCCGTGGAGCCCGACGTCGGAGTCGGCGAGACTGGCCCGCATGGGAGGGCGACCCGAAGGTTTCGACTGGACCGAGCACCGCGACGGCGAGGTGCGGATCACGCACCACGGCCGGCACGCGAGCACGTTGCGCGGCGCACGCGCCGCCGACTTCCTCGAGGACGTCGAGTCCGGCGACCCGCAGGAGCTGATGGCCCGGGTCACCGGCAACTACAAGCACGGCAACGAGCGGCTCGCCCGCCAGCACCCCCGCAACCGACGTGGCCGCACCCGCTGAGCCGCCGGCCCCGTCGCGCGGCACGGCAACGCGCCGATCCGACCCGGCCCCGTCGCGCCGCGGGGCACCGGGCCGACCCGACCTGGAGCCGTGGGGCCTCCCGGCACCGACGGCCGTCCGGGCTCCGGAACGAGGCACCAACAACCACGTGCTGCTGGTGGAGGCGGCCGGCGAGCCGTGGGTGCTGCGCCGATACCAGAACCTCACCGCGGCCCAAGTACGACGCGAGCACGCCTTGCTGGGCACCCTCGCCGGCCGTGGCCTCTCCTTCGAGGTGCCGGTTCCGCGTCCGAGTCGGTCCGGCGACACCGTGGTGACCGCACCGGACGGGCTGCCCTCGGCGCTGTTCCGGATGCTGCCCGGCCAGACCCTGGACCGTGAGGTCCCGGGAGCAGTGCACGCGGCGGGCGCCGCGCTGGGCGAGTTGGACCGGACCATGGCCGAACTCGAGTCGCAGGCCGGGCCACAGGTGTGGGACGACGTGCCCCTCGACCGGATCCATCCGGCCGTGGACGACCTCGACGCGCTGGTCGTCCAGTTGCGCGCGGCGCTCCCCGACCACCCGGGCGTGGAGTGGCTCGCGGGCGCGGTCGCCTCCACCGGTCCCGCCACGGCGGGGCTGCCGCGGCAGGTCGTGCACGGCGACTTCGCCCCGTCCAACGTGCTGGTGGCGAACGGGCGGGTGACGGCGGTGCTCGACTTCGAGATCGCCGGGCGGGACCTTCGGGTGAACGACGTCGTGGCGGGGGTGCTGCAGTGTGCCGGGGTCCCGGAACACCAGCTCTTCGACCGTCGGGTCGCCGAGTTCCACGCCGGCTACGCGCAGGCCGTCGACCTGACCGAGCAGGAGCGCGCCGCGGTGCCCGACCTGATCCGGCAGCGCACGCTCGGGTCGGCCGTGTGGCGGGCCGGCCGATGGCGCGCCGGACAATCCACGCTCGCGCAGCTGGCCGCGAACCTCACCGACGGCCGCGCGACCGAGGCCCACCTGCACCGCTACCTGCCTCACTGACGACGTCGACGGGTGGCGTGTCGCGGACGGACTCCGGGCGACACGCCACCGTCGGGGTGGTCAATGCGAGGTGTCGGCGGCGCGCAGCAGCAGGCCGCGGACGTAGGCCGCCTGTCCGGCGTGCGCCAGGTCGTCGCCGATCACGCTGACCAACCGCACGCCCAGCGTGACCGGCGGGTCCCAGCCCTCGTCGACCACCCGGTCCAGGTCGGCGTCGGTGAGCTCGTCGAGGTAGGACCGGGTCGCCGCGGCCACCTCGGCGTGGTAGCCGGTGAGCAGCTCGGACGACTCCGGCCGGACCGCCGCGACCTCGTCGGGGGTGTGCCCGTATCCGGTGGCCGCGGCGTCGAAGGGCAGCCCGAACCGCTCGTGCCACCCACCGGCGGTCCACACCTGCTCGGTGCCCGCGACGTCCGCGACGTGGTCGTCCTGGACGCGGGTGAGGTGCCAGACGAGCCAGGCCACGGAGTTGGCCTCGGCGTCCGGCCGCGCGGCGAGCTGGTCGGCGTCCAAGCCGTCCACGACCCCCTCCACGATCGGCTGGATCCGGCCGAAGGCCTCGATGAGCAACGCGCGAGAGTCCATGCGTTCCGGTATAGCAGCCGCCGACCTCGACCGCAGGCCGGGCGCCCCGCCGGTCACCGGGCCGAAGCCGTACCGCCGGCGAGCGCGCGCACCGCGTCGATGGTGTCGGACTCGGCGGCGGCCTTGTCCTCGCGGTAACGCACCACGCGAGCGAACCGCAGCGCGAGCCCGCCGGGGTATCGGGTGGACCGCTGCAGCCCGTCGAACGCGATCTCGACCACCTGCTCCGGCCGCACCCGCACCACCCAGCCGTCGTCGTCGACCTGCAGCTCCCGGAACCGCTCGGTCTGCCACTGCAGCACCTCGTCGGTCATCCCCTTGAACGTCTTGCCCAACATCACGAACTCGCCGGTGCGAGGGTCTCGCGCACCGAGGTGGATGTTGGACAGCCAACCCTTGCGCCGGCCGCTCCCCCGCTCCACGGCCAGGACGACGAGGTCGAGCGTGTGCCGCGGCTTCACCTTGACCCAGCCGGACCCGCGGCGTCCCGCGGCGTATGGCGTGTCCAGCGCCTTGACGACCACGCCCTCCTGCCCGGACGCGACCGCCTCCTCGAAGAACGCCGTGGCGGCCGACGCGTCGACGTCGGTGCGGCGCGGCACCCGGAAGGCGGCGGGCACGACCGAGTCGAGCCGCTCGAGTCGGTCCGCGAGCGGCAGGTCGATGAGGTCGTCACCGTCCAGGTGCAGCACGTCGAAGAAGAACGGCACCACCTGGGTGACCTGGTCCGCGTCGTCGGGAGCGAGGCGTCGAGCCGTGCGAGAAGCGGTCTCCTGGAACGGCCGCGGCCGCCCGGACTCGTCCAGGGTCATCGCCTCGCCGTCGAGGATCACCCGGTCGGGCCGGAGAGCGGCCACGACCCGCACCACGTCGGCGAGCCGTTCGGTGATCTCGTCCAGGCTGCGGGTGAAGACCTGCACGCCGTCGCCGTCCTTGTGCACCTGGATGCGGATGCCGTCGAGCTTGGCGTCGACGCAGGCTGCCCCACCCACCTTGTCGAGCGCCGACGGCACCTCGGGCGCGCTGGCGGCGAGCATCGGCCGCACCGGCTGCCCCACCGTCAGCCCGAAGGCCCGGACGGCCTGCTCGCCCTCGGTCAGGGCGGCGAGCGCGACGGGGGCCGTGGCCCCGCGCAGCATGACGGCCCGGCGGACCGTCTCGAGCGGCAGGTCCGCCGCGAGCGCCACCGCCTCCACCATCGCGGCGTCCAGTGCTCCCTGACGCACGTCCCCGGAGACCAGGCCGCGCAGGAACCGCTGCTCGTCGGCCGTGGCCCGACCGAAGAGCTCCCGCACCGCCGCAGCACGTCCGGCCGCGGAGCCGGTGCCGGAGAGCTCGGCCATGGCCGCGAAGGCGGCGTCGGTCTCCCCGACGGTGAGCGACGCCTCGTCGGCGGGTGCGGGCAGGTCGGCGAGGCCCGCCCAGCCCACTCCGGTGCGGCGCTGGCGCAGCTCGCC
>CAYRLV010000185.1:0-7452 GCA_964425155.1 uncultured Ornithinicoccus sp.
CCGCCCGGTGGAGTCCCACACCTCGGCGTCCTCCTCGAGGAAGCCGTGGGCGTGGTGCCGGGTGGACAGGGCCACCCGCAGCCAGCCGGGTGCCGGTCGGGCCCGGAGGTAGACGGTCAGCTCGAGGGTCGGCGTCCAGCCGGACAGTCCCAGGTCGAACGCCACCGGCGGGAGCGAGTCCACCGCCAGCAGGAGCAGCAGCGGGTCGGGCTCGCGCCCGTCGGGCAGCCGGAACCACCCACGGATCCGGCCGAGTCCCGACGGCTTCCCCACGGCCCAACCGGCGGTGGCCGGGTCGAGCCGCAGGTCCACCTGGTCCAGGAACTCGCTGTGCGTCATGAGCTCCCGCGGCGCCTGCGCGGTGGACACGCAGGCGTCCGGCGGCGGCAGCTCCGGAGGGGCGGGAGGAGCCGGGGTCTCCTCCGCGCGTATGGCGGTCAGCTCGCCATACGTCGCGAGCGCCCGCATCCGCTCCACGGACCGGCCGTCGACCTGCTGGAGGACCGACACCTCGCCGGTCGACATGGACCGCCCGCTGCGCACGGTCCGGGTCGCGAGCTGCGCCGGTCCGGGAGTGGCGGCGGACAGGTAGTAGGCGCTGACGCTCAACGGATCCGCGTGCCCGGCCGGTCCACCGTCGCCGTCCAGCTCGTGTCGCAGCGCGTTGCCGGCCAGGGCGAGCAGCAGGCCGCCGTTGACCGCGTTCTCGATCCGCCACCGCGCGTCCAGGGTCGCCGACCAGCGGTGACCGTCCGACCCGTCCTGATGGCCGGCCACGGGTCGCACGGTGGTGGCGTCGTCGAAGGCACTGACGGACCTCGCCTCGTCGGGGCTCGGGCTGCTCATCGCCCCAGTCTGCCCGGTCCCGTGAGTCGGGCGGCCGACCCCCGTGCCTCGCGTGGGTCCCCGGCGCTGTCGGCAGCCTGTGCCAGCCTGTCCGGTATGGAGTTCCTCGCCGCCGCGCTCGTCGGTGCCGCCCTCGGCGTCGCCGTGACCTGCGCGGTGCTGCGCCAGGTGCACACGGCGCGCACGGCCACGGTGACGGCCGAGCGTGACCTGCTGCGCGAGCGGGTGGTCGACCTCGAGGCCGCCGTCGGCGACGACGCGCAGACCGCCGCGGTGCTCACGCCGTTGCGCGATGCCCTGACCCGGGTCGAACGACAGGTGGGCGCTCTCGAGCGCGACCGGCAGGTGCAGTTCGGCGAGCTCGGCGCGCGGCTCGCGGAGGTGAGCGGCACCACGGAGAGCCTGCGTGCCGCCACGTCCAGCCTGGCCGGGTCGCTGAACGCCTCGACCACCCGCGGCACGTGGGGTGAGGTGCAGCTGCGCCGGGTGCTCGAGCACGCCGGCATGCTGCCGCGTTGCGACTTCGACGAGCAGGTCCGCGCGGTCAGCGGCCACGACCGTGCCGTGCGACCGGATGTGGTGGTGCACCTGCCCGGCGACAAACACCTGGTGATCGACGCGAAGGTGCCGATGAGCGCCTTCCTCGAGGCCTCCGCCGAGGAGGTCGGCGCCGACGAGCGCGCCCGGTTGCTCGCGGCCCACGCGACCGCGCTGCGGGGGCACGTCGACGCCCTGGCGGCCAAGGCGTACTGGTCCGCGTTCACGGCGACCCCGGAGATGGTGGTCTGCTTCGTGCCGGGCGACGCGATCCTCGCCGCGGCCTCCGCCGCCGACCCAGCACTGTTCGAGCACGCCATGGGCCGGCGGGTCGTCCTCGCCTCCCCCGGCACGTTGCTCGCGCTGCTGCGCACCGTCGCTTTCGCGTGGCAGCAGGACGCGCTGACCGAGGGCGCCCGCGAGCTGCTCACCCTCGGGCGACAGCTGTATGACCGGCTCGGCACGCTGGGCGGGCACACCCAGCGGATGGGTGCCTCGCTGCGCCGCTCGGTGGAGAGCTACAACGCCCTCGTCGGCGCGCTGGAGAGCCGCGTGCTCGTCACGGCGCGGAAGATGCACGACCTCGACCTGGCTCCGGACCGGCTCGAGCGCCTGGCCCCCGTGGAGGAGACCACTCGGCCCCTGACCGCGGGTGAGCTCCTCGACGCGGTGACGCGGGAGGACCGGCGCCCTGATCTCGACGAGTCCGCGCACCGGCCACGAGACTCGGCCGGGCGCCGCGACTCGGCCTGACACCGCGCCGGCCGGGTGCGCTCGTGTCACTGCCGCTGGTGGTCGCGGTGAGCGTGTCCGCCAGCCCGCTCTGACCGGATGCCCGGGCGCTCGCGCCTCCCCGCCGTCGTCCCGCCGTGGACGATCACGCGGGCCAGGATGTCGGGACGCACGAGCAGTCCCGCCGGGGCGACCAGACCGGTGACGCGCAGGAACGCCCGCCCGACGGCGACGTCTCGCGCCGCAGCAGCGTGGACGCGGGCGACATACCGCGCCATCGCGGTCCCGGACCGGGTGCGCGGGCCGTCGACCTCCGGAAACACGAGGTCGGCGCCGGCGGCCATCCGCCAGGGGACCTCCGTGACCCGGGTGACCACCCGCTGGCAGCGGCCGGTGTCACGGACGGGGTGCCGGCGCAAGTGCCGGGCGAGCGCGGCCGCCTGCAGCGCCGCGACGCTGATGCCTTGCCCGTAGACGGGGTTCAGGCTGCACAGGGCGTCCCCGACGACCAGCAGCCCGGGAGGACCGTCGACGTGACGCCGGACCGCGGCGGGGAAGGAGAAGGCGCGGGGAGGTCCGAGCGGCTCCCCGCCGGCGATCGCGTCGACCAGGTGCGTCGGCCGCAACGACGCGGCGTACGCGGTGAAGGCGGCCGGCTCGACCGGAGGGCGCTCGCCGCACACTCCGGCGAGCGTCACCAGCATCCGGTGCCCCTCCACCAGGGAGACCGCGCCGCCGCACCGGTGCTCCGGGGTCGGCGCGTGGATGGCGCCGACCGCCGAGCCGTCGACGGGGCGGCGGAAGACGCGGGTCGCGTAGTGGACGTCCACCCGCACCTGGTCCTCCCGATGCCCCTGGAGGCCCGCGGACCGGAGCCACCGAGACGACCGGCAGAGGCGACCGGTCGCATCCACCACGACGTCGGCCGCGCGCTCCTCCTCCGCGCTGTGGTCGGCCCTGCGCAGCAGCCGCACGCCGTGCACCGTGCCGGCGTCGACCAGCAGGCCGACCACATCGCATCGTTCGCAGATGGTGACCGACGGATGGTCGAGGACCCGACGTCGCACGACGGCCTCGATCAACGCTCGGGACGCCTGCACCAGCGGGAGCCCGGACGTCCCACGGCGCAGCTCGTGTCCGCTGAAGCAGATCCGGGTGTCGCGGAGCACGTCACCGACGCACGCCCCGGCCGCCGCGAGCTCGTCGGTGAAGCCGGGCACCAGACCCTCCAGCGCACGGAGGCCGCCCGGCAGCAGGGCATGCACGTGCCCCGCCTGCGGCGTCCCCGGCCGCACCTCGGGCGTCGGGGTCACGGGGTCGCGGTCGACCAGGGTGACGCGATGCCCGGCCTCGGCCACGGCCAGAGTGAGCAGAAGGCCGGCCATCCCGGCACCGGCGACGACGACGTGGTCGGATGGCGTGCGCATGGATCGAGCGTGTCGCCGGGAGGGGCGAGGTCACCAGACCGCTTGCTGCTCACTGCTACTCACTCCTGCTCACGCCGACCCGTGGATCTCCCCGGACCACAGCCGCTCGACCACGCCCTCGACGCCCGCGGTGAGGTGCCGGCGGTAGGTGCTGAACGGCAACCCGAGGGCGTGCGCGGCCGCCTCCTGGGTGGTGGTTCCGTGCAGGTAGGTCCGCGACACAGCGCGGCGCTGTTTCTCCCCCGCGGGGGTGCCGCCCAACTGCTCGACGGCGCACGTCACGCAGTCGCGCAGCGTGGCGCCCGAAACCTCCCGACCGACACCCTCCGCGTGGTCGGCGACCACGCGGGTGCGCAGCAGAGGGCTGTGGGCCAGCGCGTGCTCGTCCCCGACCGACCGCAACGCATCGCGCACCGCGACGGCGAAGTCGGCGAACGACAACAACAGCGGTTGCGGGTCCGTCGGCGCGGGGAGCATCGGGTCCTGGGCCAGCGCACGCTCGGTGACCAGCTCCAGCCAGTCGTCGACCGGGCGCACCCGGAAGTCGTGGGCGTAGAGACCGTATCGGCGTCCGCCGCACTCCGGGTCGACTCCAGGCACCCTGGGGAGGTCGGCGACGGCGAAGTAGGGATCCATCGGATCCGGTGCGTGCAGGGCGAGGAAGTCCCAGCTCAGGTTCGGCTGATCGAGGTACCGCTGGATCGTGAGCACCGGGATCGCGTTCACCGTGGGCGAGGGCCGTTGGTACGTCTCGGCGTCCACCACGAACCGGGTCAGCGTCACCAGCTCGCCCGCGCGCGGCGGCGCCACCGCGTGCGCGTGCCGCAGGGCGGCGTCGGCCACCGGGTCCCACCGCACCGTGCCGTCCCCGCCGGCCGCAGCGGTCAGCTCGACCAGCGCGAGGGTCCCGCGGACCGACCCGTCGGCGCGGCGTTGCACGTAGAACGCCTCGGGTTGCACCGCCCACCACCGCGCCGCGACTTCTCGAGACGCGTCGCCCTCGGCCCTCGCCACCATCGCGAGCACGACGTCACGCTCGTCCGCCGTGGCCAGGTCCGGGAAGAGCTGTCCCCAGGTCTCCCAGTCGACGGGTGACAGGATGCTCGGCAGGTTGCGGAAGAGGAACTTCTCGTCGAAGATCGCGTGCTGCTGCGCCCTGCCTCGCAGCCCACGCACCCGGCCGTGGACGTGGGCCCGCACCGCGCGGAACAGGTCGGCGTACCGCTGCGGGTCGCGGCGGCGCAGGTCGCGGTCGATCACGTCACGGGCAAGGGCGTGCGGCTCCAACCCGCCGCGGCCGGTGGCCACGAAGGACAGCCCCGCCAGCCAGGCCATCAGCGATCCGGCGTGCGCAACTGCGAGCACGTCCCGAAGGAGTGACTCGGTGGTGAGGCGCGCGAGCGCGCACACCTCCAGCGCCTCCCGCTGCTGCGGGGTCGGGACCGCGTCGAGGAACTGGCCCACCAGCATGCCCAGCAGATCGGGGTCGAGCAGGTCGAGGTCCGCGACGGGCCGTTCGGCTCCGGCCTGTTCGACGGTGTCGGCGAGCAGCGAGAGTGCGAGCGGGTGGCCGTGGGATACCGACACGAGGGCCTCGTGGTGCACATCAGGGATACCGCGCCGATCCAGGTAGACGCGACAGTCGCCGCTGGACAGGTTCCGCAGACCGACCACCCGCAACACGGTCCGCCACCCGTCGTCGACCCGCCACCCCGGTCCCGGTGGGTCCCGCCCCGCCAGCACGGTCAGGACGCCGACCGACAGGCCACCCAACAGCCCCCGGACCCAGTCGTCGAGCTCGGCACCGACCTGTTCGTAGTCGTCGATCAGGAGCACCGGTCTGCCGCCGACGGCTCCTTCGAAGGCCCGGCGCACGGTCTGGCGGATGCCCGAGGCGCCGGTGGACAGGTCGCGTGCGGACAGTTGGCACACGGGGCTGCCGGCTCGGGCCGCGATCTCGGCGTAGATCTCCAGCAGCCGGGACTTGCCGATGCCACCGGGACCGACCAGGAACAGCACCAACGGCTCGGGGTCCGGCTCGGCCAGCGCCTCCTCGACCAGCGCGCGCTCGGCCCGGCGGCCGACGAAGCGATCGCGTCGGACGCGGTCCAGGAGTTCCGCCACGGTGGACCCGGGCTCCATCGCCCCGACGCTACTCCGGCGGAGGCGGATCCGTTGCTCGTTCTGCCGACTCGCGGGTGCCCGAGATCCCCCACGGTGGGAGGGTCTCCGGGGCCACGCCCTGGGCGCTCAGGGCCGGACGGCCTGGGGGAAGGTGAAGTGCTCGTCGGGGTCGAAGCGGCGCTTGACCTCGCGCAGTCGTCGGTAGTTCTTGCCCCAGTAGGCCCGGCCGTACTCCTGGATGGCCGCGTCCTGGTAGTTGACGTAGGCGGCGTCACCGCACCACCGGGTCATGGCGGAGCGGAAGCCCCGGACGTAGCGGTCCATCGGCCCGGGGTCGCGGGACGCCGACGTCTCCGGCCAGGTGGCGGTGTACTGCAGACTGGCCAGCGCGCCACGGTGCCCGTAGGCCGTGGCCCCGGGCGCCAGGTCGTCGACCGCGCCGCCCAGGCTGTCGAACGCCACCGCGGTCGCCCCTGCGGATCGCACCTCCAGCCCCGCCTCCACCTGCCGGAGCACCGTGTCGATCCCGCTCGCGGGGAGCGGCCGCGGCAGCATCGAGGACGTGGCCGCCATGGGCTCCCGCCCGAGCGTTCCCTGCGGCTTCAGGTGGCACGGCTCGTAGGCGTCGCACCCGGCCTCGAGCAGCATGGCCGACTCGTAGGAGTGCCGGTCGGTCCCGCGGTAGCGGGGCGTCGTGCCGCACGCGCGGACGAAGCGGTCCAACAGCCGCGTCAGGCCCGCCTCGGACCCGAGCCATGTGCCGGCGACGGCCAGGGAGAGGTTGCCGGTGCCGGTCGTCGCGATCAGGTGGAGGGTGGACCACAGCCGGGGGTCGGCGCTCGGCGCCCAGCGCTGCCAGGCATCGAGCACCTCAGCCGCCGCCTCCCAGGAGAAGGTGAGGTAGAAGGTCCGCACCGTGGGCGCCGGACGAAGCCGCACGTCAAACGACGTGACGGCACCGAACGACCCGCCGCCCGCGCCCCGCAGGGCCCAGAACAGGTCGGCGTCGTGGTCCTGGTCGACGTGGTGCACGGTGCCGTCCGCCAGCACGATGGTGGCGCCGGTGACCGAGTCGCAGGTCAGCCCGAAGGACCGGGACAGCACGCCGATACCGCCGCCGAGGGCCAGCCCGGCGATCCCGACCGACGGGCAGGATCCGGCGGCGAGCGCCAGACCCTTGCCGGCCACGGCGTGGTAGACGTCGATCAGCCGCGCCCCGGCGCCGATCCGCGCCGTGCGCGCGCTCGTGTCGATCTGCACGCCGTCCAGGTCGCTGACGTCCACCACCAGCCCGCTCGAGGTCGACCAGCCGGTGTAGGAGTGGCCGCCGGCGCGCACCGAGAAGTCGCGGCCGGAGGCGATCGCCCAGCTCACCGCGGTGCGGACGTCTCCCGCTCCGGAGCAGCGCGCGACCGCGGCGGGTGAGCGGCCGTCATACCGGGGGTTGTAGCCGTGCGCCACCGAGGCGAAGCCGGAACTGCTCGGCCGGTAGAGGCGCCCGTCGAGCTGGCGCGCCAGGCCGGACCACCCGCGCGGCGGCGAGCTGCTCGCCGTCGCGCTGGTGGTGGGGGATGTCGCCGAGGTCGCCGAGGTCGCGGACGTGGTCGGGGCGCTGCTCGTCGGCGGCGCAGTGGTGGCCGACGGGGTGCGGGTGGTCGCGCGGCCGGCGGTGGTCGACGGCGACGCTCCGGGTGCAGCACTGGAGCACGCCGAGGCGAGACCGAGTGCGGCTCCGCCCGCTGCCAGACCGGCGGCCTTCAGCGCCGTGCGGCGGCTCAGCGGCGTG
>CAYRLV010000186.1:0-7381 GCA_964425155.1 uncultured Ornithinicoccus sp.
AGAGCCACCACAACGTCGGCGGGCTGCCGGAGGACCTCCAGTTCGCGCTGATCGAGCCGCTGCGCACCCTCTTCAAGGACGAGGTGCGCCAGGTCGGGCTCGAGCTCGGCGTGCCCGAGTCGATCGTCTGGCGGCAGCCCTTCCCGGGTCCCGGCCTGGGGATCCGGATCATCGGTGAGGTGACCGCCGAGCGCCTGGAGGTGCTGCGCGCAGCCGACGCGATCGTGCGCGAGGAGCTCACCGCCGCCGGGCTGGACCGGGAGATCTGGCAGTGCCCGGTCGTGCTGCTCGCCGACGTCCGGTCGGTCGGCGTGCAGGGCGACGGTCGCACCTACGGCCACCCGGTCGTGCTCCGCCCGGTCAGCTCCGAGGACGCGATGACCGCCGACTGGAGCCGGCTGCCCTACGACCTGCTCGCGACGGTGTCCAACCGGATCACCAACGAGGTGGCCGAGGTCAACCGGGTGACGCTCGACGTGACCAGCAAGCCGCCCGGCACCATCGAGTGGGAGTAGGCGTGCTGCGGACCTCCCTCGCGGTCGCCGCGGGCAAGGCCTGCCGCGCCGTCGCCAAGCGCCGGGGCGGCGGGTCCGCGCTGCCGGGTCTGGTCGCCGAGCGAGTCGACCCCCGCTTCCTGCACCGCACGCTCTCCGGACTGCCGCGCGGCATCGTGGTGGTGAGCGGCACCAACGGCAAGACCACGACCACCAAGATGCTGGTGGCGATCCTGCGCGAGCACGGCCTCAGGGTGTTCAGCAACCCCACCGGCAGCAACTTCACCCGGGGGGTGGTGTCCGCGATGCTCGCCGAGCTGCCGCTGTCCGCGCATCTCGACGCGGATGTCGCGGTGCTCGAGCTGGACGAGGCGCACGCGCTGCGTTTCGCCGACACCGTCCGTCCGACCCACGCACTGCTGCTCAACGTCGCTCGGGACCAGCTCGACCGGTTCGCCGAGATCGACCAGACGGCAGGGCTGCTCACCCGGTTGGCCGAGCAGACCACCGACGGGGTCGTGCTCAACCGGGACGACTCGTTCATCTCCCGGATCCGGTCCGAGCTGGCCGGCGGCGTGCAGGTGCGCTACTTCGGGGTCGACCCCTCGGTGAGTGACCGGCTTCCCGAGCTGCAGGAGGCGGACGTCCGGTTCGAGGACACGGCCGAGGCCCCCGACCCGACCGCCGGGGACGGGCTGCTGCGGCCGTCGGACGACCGGGCCTTCGAGGTGGTGTTCGACGACGGCACCGTCGGTCCGGTCACGCTGCACCAGCGCGGGCTCGCCGCCATGATCAACGCGACGGCGGCCACGGTCATGGCCCGGCAGCTGCTCGGCGCCGCGTTCCGCGCCGAGACCGCGGCGGAGGCGTTGCGTTCCGTACGGCCGCCGTTCGGCCGCGGTGAGGTGATCGACGCCGACGGCCAGCCGGTCGAGCTGGTGCTGGTGAAGAACCCGGCCGGTTTCACCGTCGCGCTCGGCACCTACGGCTCCTCGCCGGTCGCCTCGATGATCGCGATCAACGACAACTACGCCGACGGGCGCGACGTCTCCTGGCTGTATGACGTGTCGTTCGACTCGCTCCGCGAGCGGGGCGTGGCGCTGACCAGCGGTGTCCGGGCCTATGACATGGCGCTGCGGCTGCGCTACGACGACGTGGCCGTGGCCGACGTGGAGCCCGACCTGGGCGCGGCCCTCGACCGGTTCCTCACGACGCACGCCGACGAGCCGAAGCGGATCTTCTGCACCTACACCGCGATGATGGCGCTGCGCCGGGACCTGGCGCGGCGCTACGGCCTGGCCGCGATCGGCGAGGAGGCGTCATGAGCCCGCGCCGGATCATGGTCGTGCACCTCTACCCGCGGGAGATGAGCATCTACGGCGACCTCGGCAACACGCGGTGCCTCGCCTCCCGGATCCGTTGGCACGGCTACGAACCCGTGGTCCACGAGCACCATCCCGGGCAGGAGCTGCCCGAGGACGCCGACCTGCTCGTCGGCGGCGGGGGCCAGGACTCCGGGCAGGCCCGGGTCGAGGACGACCTGGCCCGCAACGCCGACCGCCTGCACGCCCTGGCCGCTGACGGTGCGCCGATGCTGATGATCTGCGGGATGTACCAGCTCTTCGGCAAGGCCTTCGTGACCGCCGACGGTCGACGGCTCCCGGGACTCGGCATCCTCGACGTGACCACCCAGGGCAACGCGAAGCGGATGATCGGTCCGGTGGTGCTGGACACCCCATACGGACAGGTCGTCGGCTACGAGAACCACTCCGGCTCCACGATCCTCGGCGAGGGACAGGAGCCGTTCGGGCGGGTGCGGCACGGCGCCGGCAACAACGGCACCGACCACACCGAGGGCGCCGCGACCGGGCACGTGGTCGGGTCCTACCTGCACGGGCCGATCCTGCCGGCCAACCCCGGGCTCGCGGACGCGCTCATCGCGCGCGCCGTGGAGCGGAGCGGCGCGGAGTTCGTCCCGGGCGAGATCGACGACCGGCTGGCCGACGAGGCCCGGACCCGCCAGATCCGCCGGCTACTCCGCTGAGCCGGACCCCTCCTTCTCCGCAGTTGCGGAGAGATCGGGCCGTCCGGCGTCCTCTCGCGCCGCAACAAGGGGGGCGCTCGAGGTGGGAGTGACCTGGCGGGCGCGCGGCCGGGTGAACCACCAGACCAGGCCGCCGAGCGCGCCGAGCGGCACCTCGAGCAGGTGGGTGTAGATCGAGAAGAGCACCACGCCCGCGGCGGCGGCAGCCGGGTCGGCGCCCCAGGCGATCAGCACCGCCGCCGTCCCGGTCTCGGTCACACCGACACCTCCGGGGGTGATGCCGACCGCCGTGAGCAGCCGACCCACCGCATACGCGGCGAACAGCTCGGCGAACGGCATCGAGACACCGACCGACGCGAGACAGCGCCAGAACAGCAGGTAGTAGACGCCGAAGAAGCCGACGATGCCCACCGTCATCGACAGCCAGCCCGAGCCCACCACCGCGGTGATGCGGGCCCGCAGATCGTGGATCAGCTCGTCGATGGTCATCGTGGGCCGGCGCGGCAAGCGGCTGGAGATCGGCCGGAGCAGCCGGCTGGTCAGGTGGCCGATCCGGGTGGCGGCGCGCTCGGAGGCGATGATCGCGATGAAGACGGCGAGCAGCAGCAGCGCGGCGACCGCGCCGGCCACGCCGCCCTGCGAGACCGCGCGGGGGAGTGGGCTCCCGGCAGCCACCAGCACGAGCACGCCGAGGACGGGCAGGGCGACCCGGCCCATGACGTTCCAGACGCCGCTGACGATGATCGAGGTCGAGATGTCGCGGCGGGAGAAGCCCCACGAGCGGCACATCGCGTAGGTCACCGCGACACCGGCCGCGCCGCCTCCGGGCAGCAGGTTGCCCACCGCCGACCCCGACACGTTGACCATCAGCGCCCGATGGTGGCTCAACCCGGGGAGCGAGCCGGTCAGCGTGAAGGTGTACAGCCACAGGCCGGCGACCATGATGGCGAACAACCAGGTGGCCCGGACCGCGCCCACCTGGCCCATCGCCTGCAGGATGTCGGGCCACGAGGTGCCCGCGAAGTAGGGCAGCCCCCACCCGAGCAGCGCCACCGCCAGGCCCAGACCGACGACCGCCTGCACGACCTGACGCGCGCGCGGTCGGCGCGTGCTCCGGGACGCCGGCGTCGTGGTCACGACAGCCCCTCGAACACGTCCCGGGAGATCCGGCGGCCCGGCTGCGCGGCCGGGTCGACGTACCACTCGCGCCCGAAGACCAGGTCGAACAGCGGCCGCGGGATGCGCAAGAAGGCGGCCAGGGTCCGGTCGGCGTCGCCGTCGACGGTGGCCTGCGACGCGTGCGCCCGCATGGACGCGCGCTTCGCGGCGGCGTACCGCCACACGCTGATCCGGTGGGTGATCTGCGACCTCGGGCTGAAGGCACGCTCGAACGACGTCGGGTCGAACTCCGGGGGGAACCGGTAGATCTTGCCCGCCAAGGCGATCCCGCGGCAGATGGTGTCGCGGGGGACGGTCGCCTGCAGCACCCGGGGGGTGCCGGCCAGCTCGGCCGCCCGCGCTCCCACCTCGTGCACCTTGACGTGGTCCCGATGGCCGTAGCCGCCGTTGGCGTCGTAGGTGAGCAGCACGTCGACGGACTCCTCGCGCAGGATGTCGGCGAGGCGCCCCGCGGCCTCGTCGACCTCCGCGCGGATGAACCGCACCTGCCCCGGTGGGTCCGGATCGGTGTCGGGTCCCATCCCCGAGTCGGCGTAGCCCAGGTGCTCGATCCGGCTGACTCCCAGGGCCCGGCCGCTCTCGCGGAGCTCGGCCATCCGCCGCTCCGCCAGCCGCCCGTCGTCGCGGAACTCACCGGACGCGAGTCCCAGAGCGCCGTCGGTCGCCACCACGACGACCACCCGGTGGCCCTCGGCCGCGGCACGCGCCATCGTCCCCGACGTGAGGAGGGCCTCGTCGTCGGGGTGCGCATGAAAGGCGAGCAGCGTCCGTCTCATCTGCTGGCATCCTCCCTCATCGTGCTCGGGTCGCGTTCCTCGGCGGCACGGCTGCTCGCGGCCCGTGCGAGGCTGGGGACGTGAGGATCGCGATGTTGTCCGACTGCTACCTGCCGCGTCTGGGTGGCATCGAGGTGCAGGTCCACGACCTCGCGCGGCACCTGCGCGAGCACGGGCACCAGGTCGAGGTCTTCACCGCGACACCGGGACCCCAGGGCGAGCGCGGCGGATTCGTCGACCGGGTGGACGGCGTGCCGGTGCACCGGATGGCGTTGCGGCTGCCCTTCGACCTGCCGGTCAACCCGCTCGCGCCGCCCGAACTGCTCCGCCGGCTGCGCGACGGCCGGTTCGACGTCGCGCACGTGCACACCGGGGTGGTCAGCCCGTTCGCGTTCGACTGCGCCCGCGCGGCACTGCGCGCCCCGGTGCCCCTTGCGGTGACCTGGCACTGTGTCCTCGCCCGCACCGAGCCGGTATTCCGGGTGGCCGGCCACGTGCGTCGCTGGGCCGCCCAGGGGGCCGCCATGAGCGCGGTGTCCGCCATGGCCGCCGAGCCGCTGCACCGCCTCGTGGGCGACGCCGGGCAGGTGGCGGTGCTGCCCAACGGCATCGACGTCGCCGCCTGGGCGCCCACAGGGGCGCGGGCACCGCGTGGGGCGAGTGACGTCATACGGCTCGTCTCGGCCATGCGACTGGCGGCCCGCAAGCGCCCGATGGCCTTGCTGCGCATCATGACTCGGGTGCGCGACCTGGTGCCGGACGACACCCGGCTGCGGCTCGACATCCTCGGGGAGGGTCCGGACCGCCGGAGCCTCGAGCGCTATCTCGACCGTCACGACCTCACCTCCGTCGTGACGCTGCCCGGCCGGGTCACCCGCACCGAGCTGCGGGAGCGGTATGCGGGGTCCGACCTGTACCTCTCGCCGACGGTGCTCGAGTCGTTCGGCATCGCGGCCCTCGAGGCGCGCACCGCGGGGCTGCCCGTGGTGGCTCGCGAGGGCAGTGGCGTGGGTGAGTTCGTCCGCGACGGTGTCGAGGGGCTGCTCGCCCGGGACGACGAGGCCATGGCCGAGAGCATCGCCCTGCTGGTCACGGACGACGAGCTGCGCCGGGAGATCGCCCGGCACAACGCGACGGTGCCACCGCCGGTCTCCTGGCCGCACGTCGTCGAGCGTGCGCTGGGGGAGTACGCGCGCGCCGGTGCGGCCGTGCCTCGCCGGGAGGGCACCCGGTGACCGCCGGCGGCCGCCCCGGTCCTCCGCCTCGCGAGATCCGTCCGGGGCCCCGCGTGGACGTGGTGGGAGAGGACCCGGCCGGTCGGCCGGTCGTGCGGGCCACGCTGGGCCACGGCGACGACCCGGAGCTGATCGCCGCGGACGCCGGCTGGCGGCTCGGGCACGGCATCGCCGTCGACTCCGACACCACGGACGGGCACGTCCTCGTCGCGCGTTTCCGGGTCAACCCGCTCCAGGGTTCCGTGCCCGACGGGCGGCGCGGCCCGCGGCGTCCGCAGGGCCTGCGGGCCCGGCCGGGCGAGCGTCCCGTGGTCTACCAGCGGGTCGCGGCGTATGCCGTGGTCACCAGTCCCCGCGGCGTGCTCCTCACCGAGTACAGCGACCAGACGGCGGCGCCCGGGTCGTGGGGACTGCCCGGCGGTGGACTCGAACCGGCCGAGCAGCCGGAGGCGACCGTGCTGCGCGAGGTCTGGGAGGAGTCCGGCCAGGACGTCGAGGTGGGGCGGTTCCTCGGGGTGCGGACCCGGCACGTCGTCGGCCGGGCGCCGGACGGCCGGCTCGAGGACTACCACGCGGTGCGATTGGTCTTCGCCGCGACCTGCGACCGGCCCACCGACCCGGTCGTGCACGACGTCGGCGGCACCACGGCCTCGGCTGCCTGGGTGCCGCGTGACGCCCTGGCCGCAGTCCGGCTGACCTCCGAGTGGCGGCACGTGCTGCACTCCGGCCTGGGCGACCGTCCGCTCGGAGGGACCTCGGACGAAGGCTGACCCGGCCGGGCCCGGGGTCACTCCGTCGCCGTGCCCCTGGCCGACGACCGGTCCGCACACGGGTCGGCACGGTAGGCCTGCAGCGGGGTCGTCTCGCCGTCGTCGGTGCCCGGGGCGCCGATGACGGCCCCGACGGGAAGGCGGTCGAGTTCCTCCGGCGTGAAGTCGGGACTTCGCGCCACGTCCGAGGAGTCGCTGTGGCCGTGCAGGTAGAAGGTCCTGCCGTCCGGCAAGGCGGACACCGGGCCGAGGTCCACGGACTGGAACCGCGCCGGATCGAGCTCGACGTGGGCCTGTGTCGTCGCGCCCTCGTCGAGCTGGCCGCCCTCCCCGGTGGCGGTGGGCGTGGCGTACGTGGCCACCAGCCGAAGGGAACTCAGCAGGTCGTCGCCGTGGCAGACCGCGACGTGGGCCATCAGCCGACCGTCCGCGCTCTTGCTGACCGTGACGTGCCCGATCGGCTTCGGCGAGCAGCCGGTCACGGCCACGGCCAGCAGGGCGCCGGCGATGGCGGCCAGCCGGTTCCTCGGGCGTCCCCCACGCATGGCTCGACCCTAGGGGAGATCGCGGGGACATCGACTCAGCGCTCGCGCCGGATGACGCTCGCCAGGCCGAGGAGGACCAGCACGACGCCGGCGCCGACGATCGTGCCCGGCCCCAGCACCTCCCAGTCCACCGAGACGTCCGCCGACTGGGACGCGACCACCAGTGCCGCCAGCAGCAGGCAGATCAGGCCGAGCAACACGGTGGGTGCGTGCGGGCCCCGCGGCCGGGTCGGCTCCGCCGCGGGGGGCTCGGCGGCCGCATCCTCCGGCGCGGCCCAGGAGGCAGCGGGCGGTGGCACCGGCGTCTCGACCTCCTCGGTGGGGGCGCCGGTGCCGGG
>CAYRLV010000187.1:0-7348 GCA_964425155.1 uncultured Ornithinicoccus sp.
GCTCGAGCTGCTCGAGGAGCGCGGCTGGACGGGCTGGACCGACATCCGGCGCAAGCACGACTGATCACGCCAAGACCGGCCCGTCAGTCCGAGTCTTGCGCCTTGCGCAGATGGGGGGCGACCAACTCGGCGTATCGCTCCACCACCTGGGCGACCACTGCTCCGGGATCGCGCGCCCAGACCTCCGCGTTGAAGATCTCGACCTCGACATCACCGGTGTACCCGGCGTCGGAGACTGCCGCCGTCCAACGGCCGAAGTCGATGACCCCGTCACCCATCATCCCGCGCGAGAGGAGGGCATCCGCCGCGATGGGAAGGTTGAAGTCACAGACCTGGTAGGACGAGATGCGCCCCTCACGGCCCGCGCGGGCGACGGCTTCCTCGGCCCGCGGGTCCCAGTAGATGTGGAAGGTGTCCACGACGACGCCGACCGCCTGGGCGGGGTGCGGCGCGGCCACCTCGAGGGCCTGGTCGAGGGTGGAGAGCACCGCGCGGTCGGCGGCATACATCGGGTGCAGCGGCTCGAGCCCGAGCCGCACCCCGCGTGCGAGGGCTTCGGGGACGAGGTCCGCCACCCGCTCGGCCATCCGTTGCCGGGCTGCCGCCAGATCGCGCTCTCCGTCGGGGAGGCCACCGACGACCATGACGAGTTCGGGAGCGCCGAGTGCCGCGGCCTCGTCGAGCGCGCGGAGATTGTCGTCGAGCGCCTCACGGACTCCCGAGGGTCCCGAAGCCGTGAGGAAGCCTCCGCGACACAGCGTCGAGACGCGCATCCCCGCGTCGGTCACCAGGCGGGCGGCCTTCTCGACACCGTGTTCCTGGACGCGGTCGCGCCACAGCCCCAGCGCGTCGATGCCTGCCTCCGCGGCCACCTCGACAGCTTGCTCGAGGGTGAGGGCGTTGGTGGTCTTCGTGTTGAGCGACAGACGTTCTCGGGGGCTACGCACCGGGCCCTCCCACGACCGTTGCCCAGGCCGTGAACCGCTCAGCGGCCACGTCCGGCTCGAGCAGCAGACCCGCTCGGTCGGCCAGCACCAGGAGTCGCGTCAGGTGCGACACGGACCGACCGCCGGTGAGGCCACCGACCAGCTGGAAGCCGGGCTGCAGACCGTTGAGCCAGGCGAGGAACGCGATGCCCACCTTGTAGTGGTAGGTCGGCGCCTCGAAGACGTGTCGCCCGAGCTCCCGCGTCGACTCGAGAATGCGACGAGCGGTCTCGACGTCGTCCGCGTCCAGGGCCTGCAACGCGGTCGAGGCAGCGGGAGCGATCCCCGCGAAGATCCCGAGGAGGGCATCCGAGAAGGCGCCCTGGTCATCCGGGCAGATCAACTGCGGATAGTTGAAGTCGTCCCCGGTGTAGAGACGAACTCCTGCAGGGAGCCGTGCTCTGAGGGCACGCTCGTGGTCCGCGTCCAGGAGTGACACCTTGACGCCGTCGATCCGGTCGGCGTGCTCGGTCACCAGTGCCAGGAAGCTGTCCGTGGCCGTGGGCACGTCCGGCGATCCCCAGTAGCCCGCGAGTTGCGGGTCGAACGCGTCACCGAGCCAGTGCAGGATGACGGGGGCGTGGGCGCGCGCCAGGACTGCGCCGTAGACGTCGAGGTAGTCCCGGTCGGTCGTGGCGATCGCCGCCAGTGCACGCGAAGCCATGAGGACGACGCCGGCACCGGCTTCCTCGACGGCCGCGAGTTGCTCGCTGTAGGCCTCGACCACTTCGTCGAGGCCGGCTCGTCCTCCCGAGAGCTCGGTGGGGTCGAGCTGGTCCGTACCCACGCCCGCGGTGATTCGGCCACCCACCCGCTTGGCCTCCGCCGTGGACCGCTGGATGAGCTCCCGTGCGGCGGGCCAGTCCAGCCCCATGCCTCGCTGTGCGGTGTCCATGGCCTCGGCGACCCCCAGGCCCCACGACCACAGGTGCCTGCGCACACCCAGCGTCGCGTCCCAGTCGAGGTCCGCCGGGCTCCCCGGGGTGTTGTCTCCGGTGACGCGCGGCACGACGTGCGCCGCGGCATACGCGACGCGTGAGCGGATCGGGTCGACGGGCACCTGCCACTCACCCGGAGCCGAGAGCCGGTGGTTGCTGCCGTCGGTCGGCAAGGTGACTGCGGGACTCACAGCGACAGCTCCGGCACGGTGACCCGACGGCCCTCGTCCGAGGACTGCAGCCCCAGCTCGGCCAGCTGCACACCCCTGGCCGCGCTCAGCAGGTCGAACCGGTGCGGGCGCTGGGCCACCACGTCGTGAAGGAACTCGATCCACTGGAGCTTGAAACCGTTGTCGAGGGTCTCGTTGTCGGGCACCGGAAGCCACTGGTCGCGGAACGCGTGCTGCGCCGGCAGGTCGGGGTTCCACACCGGCTTCGGTGTGGCGCTGGCCGATTGGATGACGCACTGTCGCAGCCCGGCCACGGCCGAGCCATGGGTGCCGTCCACCTGAAACTCCACCAACTCGTCGCGGTGCACCCGCACCGCCCAGGACGAGTTGATCTGGGCGATGATGCCACCCTCGATGTCGAAGATTCCGTATGCCGCGTCGTCGGCTGTCGCGGTGTAGGGCGCCCCCTGCTCGTCCCACCGCCGCGGAAGGTGAGTCGCGGTGCGGGCCGTGACGGTCTGCACTCTCCCCAGGATCCCCTCCAGGACGTAGTTCCAGTGGCAGAACATGTCCACCGTGATGCCGCCGCCGTCCTCCGCGCGGTAGTTCCAGCTCGGACGCTGCGCAGTCTGGTGCTCGCCGTCGAAGACCCAGTAGCCGAATTCACCGCGGAGCGAGAGGATTCGTCCGAAGAAGCCCTCATCGACGAGCCGACGCAGCTTGACCAGGCCCGGCAGATAGAGCTTGTCGTGCACGACACCGATCGTCAGGCCGGAGCGGGCGCCCAGTCGAGCCAGGTCGATCGCCTCCTCGAGTGTCTCGGCCGTCGGCTTCTCCATGTAGACGTGCTTGCCCGCGGCCACCGCCGCGCGCACCGCAGCTGCCCGCCGAGACGTCACCTGGGCGTCGAAGTAGACGTCGACGGTGTCGTCGCCGAGCACGGCCTCGACATCCGTGGTCCACTCTGCGATGTCGTGCTCGGTGGCGAGGTCGGACAGCTTGTCGGCGTTGCGCCCCACCAGGATCGGCTCGATCGCGACGGTTCGGCCGTCCGGCAGGGGGAGGCCGCCCTGATCGCGCAGGGACAGGACCGAGCGCACCAGGTGCTGGCGATGTCCCATGCGTCCGGTGACGCCGTTCATCGCGATCCGCAGGCTCTTGGGGGTGTCGGGCATGGCGTTTCCTGTTCGTGTCGCTGGGCGACGGTGGCAAGGGGCCCCGGGGTCCGTGGTGACGCGGAGCCGGGATGGTCGGGTCGGTCAGTCGGCCTCACCCGTGGTGCGCAGCAACTCGCGCACCTGCGTGGTGAGTTCCTGGAAGACGGGGCTCGCCATGGTTTCTCCGTAGACACGCCGTCGTGGCAGGTCCACGTCGAGGATCTCCAGGATGGTGCCGGGCCTGGGGCTCATCACCACGACACGGTCCGCGAGGTAGACCGCTTCAGGCACCGAATGGGTGACGAGCAGCACTGTGGTGCCGGTGTTTTCCCAGATTCGTCTCAGCTCGACGTTCATCCGTTCGCGGGTGAGGGCGTCCAGTGCGCCGAACGGTTCGTCCATCAACAGGACCTGCGGTTCGTGCAGCAGGGCCCGGCACAACGCCACTCGCTGCTGCATGCCGCCGGACAGCTCGTGGGGAAGTGCCTTCTCAAAACCGGACAACCCCGTCATCTCGATGAGCTCGGCGGCTCGACGTCGGGCGTCCGCCTTGGGCAGGCCACGCATCTCGGCCTGGATGAGGATGTTGCCCTCGACGTTGCGCCACTCCAAGAGGGCGGCACGTTGGAAGACGTAACCGATGTCGTGACGAGGCTGGTCCACGGGTCTGCCGGTGAGTGCCACGGCCCCTCGCGACGGGCGGGTCAGGCCGCTGACGACCTTGAGCAGTGTCGACTTGCCACACCCGGATGGTCCGGCGATGGTGAGGAACTCACCCGGTGCCACGGACAGGTCGATGTTCTCCAGCGCGGTCACCTCTCCGCGTGGGGAAGCAAACCGGACGTGCACATCGTCGACCAGCACGGCCTCACTGACATCCGTCGGCATGGTTCGGCGCTCCTGGGTCATCGTGCTCAAGGTCCAGCCCCTCATTCCTGGGGCTGTGCCGCGCTGTCGAAGTAGGTGTCGGGACTCTTGGCCTCCTTGATGAGGCCGGAATCGGCCAGCAACGTGATGGTGGCCTTCCAGTCCGACATGGCGTCGACCCCGGGAGCCTTGTCCTTCGTGGCGTCCGTGTGCAGCAGTTTGCTGGTCTCCTTCCACTGCTCGAGGAGGACCGACTGAGACGGCATCTGTGGGTCCTTCCCCACCATGGCCTTGACCGCGGCCTCGGGGTGCTTCTCCGCCTCCTGGAACGCCTCGCTCGTGGCGGCCACCAGGTTCTTGACCAACTCCGGGTCGCTGTCGATGGTGTCCGTCGGGGCAATGAGACCGGTGCTGTAGTAGTTGAGCCCGACGTCCGAGTAGCGCAGGTAGGTCATCTCCTTGCCGCTCTTGTCGGCGATGGTGGGCCCCTGGTCGTGGGCGAAGCCGATCAGGCCGTCCACCTTGTTCGAGAGGACCGCAGCGATCTTGCCCGCCGGGTCGAGGTTCTGGGTCTTGACGTCTGCGGGGTTGACCCCCGCCTTCTTGAGATAGGTGGGGAACATCACCGTCGGGGCGTCGCCGGCCGACACGGCGATGGTCTTGCCCTTGAGATCCGACGGATTGGCGATACCCGAGTCCTTGAAGACCTGGACCGAGGAGGGCGTCGTCTGCAGGAAGACGCCCACGCTCTTGACCGGCACCCCCTTGTCGATGTTGGCGAGGACCGCGGGCGTGTCGGCCCAGCCGAAGTCGACCTGGTCTGCGCCCACCGCTTGAACGGTCTTGGTGGAGCCCTGTCCGGCCTTGATGGTCAGCTTGATCCCGTGCTTGGCGAAAATCCCCTCCTGGACCCCGTAGTAGAACGGCGCGTGCTCGCCGTAGGGATACCAATTGAGCATGAGCGCGACGGACTGCTTGCCGTTGCCGTCGGACGCGGCCTCGCCGCCGTCGTCGCCGCAGGCGGCGAGGGCCAAAGAGAGGCTGGCGACGGCAGCGATCGCCGTGAGTCGAGTGCGACGGGACATCCTGGGTCCTTCCATGGTCAGGGGGAGTCAGAGCTGGACGGTGGCGCTGGCAAAGGGCCGCCGCGACGCGTGCCACGGGATGACGAGGCGCTCGAGCAGCTGGAGCAGGGCGAAGAGCACGACGCCGACGATCGACATGATGATCAGCGCGACGAACAAGGTCGCGGTGTCGATGTTGCCGTTCGCTTGGAGGATCACGTAGCCCAGACCGGAGTTCGAGCCCACGAACTCACCGACGACGGCACCCGTCACCGCCAGGGTGGCGGCGACCTTCAGGCCCGAGAACAGCTGCGGGAGTGAGGCGGGAAAGCGCACCTTCGCGAAGACCTTCCAGGGGTTTGCCCCCATGGTGGAGGTCAGCTCGAGGATCTCCGGGTCGACGGACTTGAGGCCGGCCAGCCCGGAGATCACGATCGGGAAGAAGGCCATGAGCACGGCCACCACGATCTTGGGTGTCATGCCGAAGCCGAGCCAGACGACGAAGAGCGGCGCAACCG
Organism: uncultured Ornithinicoccus sp.; assembly: GCA_964425155.1. GTDB lineage: Bacteria > Actinomycetota > Actinomycetes > Actinomycetales > Dermatophilaceae > Segeticoccus. The sequence continues at coordinate 5,701 of CAYRLV010000187.1, forward strand.
CGATCTTGGGGATGACCTGCGCGAACAACACCATGGGATAGAGGGTGCGTTCAACTGAACTCGAGTAGATCATGGCGATCGCGACGAGTTCACCCACCACCACGGCAATGACGAAGCCGATCAGGGTCTCGACCACGGTGATCCAGGTGTGGTGGGCGAAGTAGCCCACCTGGTCGGCGAACGCGGACCAGGTGGCGCCGGGCGACGGCACCAGGTACTGCGGCAGCGTCGAGGTGACCGAGGTCAGCAGCCACCAGATGACGAACAGCGCCACGACGAAGGCGGCCGGCCGCGAGTAAGCCTGGAGCAGACCCTCACCGCGAGGCAGCCGGGGGCGCGTGACTGACTTGCTTCGCTCCACGGTCGAGCTCGTCGACATCTGCAGGACTCCTGTTCGGCGGCGCAGACCCTCCACGGCAACAGCGGAGAGCGCTTTCCGCTACGGTAGAGAAGGGCGCTGGCCCTGTCAACGGGTGAATCGGCGATTCGGACCGGAGATCAACGGCTGTCGGGGCGCACTAGGTTGGGTTGCCCGAGGATCGGACGAGAGGTGAAGCAGTGGCAACCACCCTGCAGGAGGTGGCTTCACGAGCCGGCGTGTCCCTGGCAACCGCCTCCCGGGTCCTGAACGGCTCGGATCGTCACCCCCGCCCGGAAATCGTCGCTCGGGTTCGGGCTGCAGCGGACGACCTGGGCTACGTGCCCCACGCTCAGGCCCAGGCTCTGGCGCGTGCCAGCAGTCGTCTGGTCGGCCTCGTCGTCCACGACATCGCCGACCCCTACTTCTCGATGATCGCCGGTGGCGTGCAGGCCGTCGCCCAGCCGAAGGGCATGCAGACCCTGTTGGCCAGCACCGGCCGAGATCCGGAGATCGAGGTCGAGGCAGTCCGATCGCTGGCGGCCCACCGGACGCAAGCCGTCATTCTGGCCGGGTCCAGGCGCACCCGCGCCGATGCCGTTCACCGCGAACTCGCGGCGGTGTCCCGGATGTACGAACGCAACGGTGGACGGTTGGCGTTCATCGGCCAGCAACTCGAAGGTTTCTCGGCCGTCGTCCCCGACAACCGCGGTGGAGCGAGGCGGCTCGCGCGGGCACTGGTCCAGGAAGGGCACGAGTCCTTTGCCGTGGTCGAAGGTCCGCGGTGGTTGCGGACCTCGGTCGACCGGGCCGACGCCTTCCGCCGCGAGGTGGGGCGGGCGCGAGTGGCCTGGTCGGCCCAGGTCGACTTCTCACGGGACGGTGGCTATGCAGCGGCCTCCGAGGCTTTCCGTGATCACAGACCCCGCACGCCGGTCTGTGTCTTCGCCGTGTCGGACGTCATGGCGCTCGGTGTCTTGGCCGCCTGCCGGGATCTCGGTCTCCGCGTCCCACACGAGGTCGCGGTGGCCGGGTTCGATGACATCCCGACCTTGCTCGACGTGTCCCCCGGGTTGACCACCGTTGCGCTCGACATGAGGGACATGGGCGTCCGGGCCGCCCAACTGGCGCTGGGTGCCGCCGGGCCCCCTGAGCGGGTCCTGGTGCCGGCCGAGGTCCGGTTGCGGGCGAGCACGGCGCGTCGTCCTTGAGCACTCGGTCAGCGCGCGTCGTCCTGCGTCGCCGTTCGTCCCGTGCGCCCACGCGGGCACGCCACGGCCGCTCGCTTGG
>CAYRLV010000188.1:0-7344 GCA_964425155.1 uncultured Ornithinicoccus sp.
GGAGGACCTCGTCCCGGTCGACCTTGACGATGACACCTTCGACGATGTCGCCGTCGTTGAAGTGCTTGATCGTCGCGTCGATCGCGGCGAGCAGCTCTTCCTCAGATCCGACGTCGTTGATCGCGATCTGAGGGCTGGCCTTGGGGGCCGTGGTAGCAGTCATGTAGTGGGGACTCCGATGGGCTGATGTGGTCGGGGCGCACACCGCTCCCCCAGCGGTCCCGGGGGAGGCAGCCTGGCCCAAGATGGACAGGTTCACACGCATCCGCGCAGCACAAAGCACGCACCGATGCGCCGGACCACCCTATCCGGGCGGTCACGCATCGGTCAACGCGGCCGCCGTCGGGCAGGATGGGGGCGTGACCAGCGACGAGGTGCTGCCGGCCCGGGTCGCCCGACGGGCCGCCGGCCAGGGCGAGACCGCGACGGCAAACCGGCACTGGTGGGACCACGAGGCAGCCGACTACTACGTGGAGCACGGCGACTTCCTCGGCGACGACGACCTGGTCTGGGGCCCGGAGGGGTTGCGCGAGTCAGAGGCCGGGTTGCTGGGCGAGGTCTCCGGGCGCCGGTGCCTCGAGTTCGGCGCCGGAGCCGCCCAGTGCGCCCGCTACGTCGCCCGGCACGGTGGCCGGGTCGTGGCGACCGATCTGTCCGCCGGGATGCTCCAGCAGGGCGCGGTCGTCGGCGACCGCCTCGGGGCCACCGTGCCGCTGCTGCAGTGCGACGCCACCGCGCTGCCGTTCGCCGGGGACAGCTTCGACCTGGTGTTCACGTCCTACGGCGCCGTCCCCTTCGTCGCCGACAGCGCCCTGCTCGTGCGCGAGTGCGCCCGGGTCCTCCGACCGCGGGGTCGGCTGGTCTTCTCGACGACGCACCCCTTCCGGTGGGCGTTCCCCGACGACCCGTCGCCCACGGGACTCACGGTGCGCCACTCCTACTTCGACCGCACTCCGTATGTGGAGGAGTCACCTGACGGCCCCGCCAGCTACGTCGAGCACCACCGCACGCTCGGCGACCGGGTGCGCGAGCTCACCGCGGCGGGCCTGCGGCTGGTGGACCTGGTCGAGCCGGAGTGGCCCGAGGAGCACCGGCAGGTCTGGGGAGGGTGGAGCCCACTGCGCGGGAGCCTCATCCCGGGGACGGCCGTCTTCGTCGCCGACAAACGGTCCTGATCCCGGTTCGGCCCATGTGGCCGTCGGCTGCGGGAAGACACATGCGGGATCGTGCCACTCGGGCCCTCCCGTCACTGACTGGCTTCGCTGGCTCGAGGTCAGCTGGGCGAGCTCGTGGACGTCCCCGTCTCTGACAACGGCGCCCGGGGGACCTCGGTCAGGGGCCGCCCGTGGCACTGTCGTTCGTCCCCGTGCGGCTTGTCGGGGCTACCTCGCCTGATGCGGGAGGACGTTGCCACGTGCACGACCTCCTGGTAGGTGCGCCCGGCCTGCTGGTAGGTCACTCGTTCGCCGTTGATGTGCCACGTGCCCGGTTTGCGCATGTGGAGGAACAGGGCCATCTGTTCGCCGCCGTGGGGCTCCAGGACGTAGCCCTTCACCGGGACGAATTTTGGATGCAGGCACCCTTTGATCTTCGGGTAGCTGAACGCAGGTGGCCACAGCAGGAAGTTTCCGCCGGTCACGGTCCCGTCGTAGACCTTGACCGGAAGCATGATGGCGATCCGGTAGACCGAGACCACCTCCGCTCCTTTGGCGAAGATGGGCTGGATACTGATCAGTTCCAGGGGCTTGTCCGAGTCATTGGCAATCCCTCCACTGGCATCGATGACGCGCTGGCCCACCGTGTATCCGTGCGCATAACTCTGTCCGGACACATCGTCGCCCAGTGCGTGGCCGTCGGACGGGCCGGAGTCACCGCACGCCGTCGACACCGCGGCAACCGAGAGCGCCGTCACCACACCCGCGCACCATGCCCGCAACGAGGTCATAGGGATGGCCTGCTCAGCAACTCTTGCTGGAGGCATAGATGGTTCCTGCCGCCTTAGCAGGACCATAGGTCTTGCCACCCAACCAGTTGTAGGTGCAATTGTTGTTGATGTGCCAGTGAAGCTTGGTGCTCTCGGCATAGCCTGCACGGACGTTCACGCCAAAGCCGTGCAGAGTAAAGCCAGTGCTGAAGGTATTGTTGTGGAGCGTGCTTTTGACTTCATCCGTGCCGTTCCAGACACGCACCCTGTGATAGGAGGGCTGGGTCAAGGTGGCGCTCTCTTCGCGCATTCCGCCCGTCCAGTTGTACAACTGGTCGGTGCGCTTCCTGAGCTCGTAACACCACCCCCGGTCGCAGTACCGGGTGATGGAGTTGAACCTGTGCACCGTGTACTGAGCATCGACGATCCGATGGAACTTCTGGTGGTTCGGCATGCCCACCTTGTAGGTTCGGGACGCCTTCTCCGTGGCCATCTCCCCAAGGCGCCACGCTCCGCCGTCGAACGAATACGTGATCTGCGCGTGGGTGCTTCTCCCCTGCTGCATCCAGAATCTGCCCGTCATCCCCTCGCCCACGTTGTGCTTCATGACGTGAACCCATCTCGTCGCGACCTTCGTCGAGTCCGGTGTTACCCCTGCCCGCAACGCTCGGTTCTGGCTGGCACGGGTCTCGTCAACTACAGTCACGCTGTCTTGCGACGACCCGAATCCTGCCGATGACTTGGAGATTCGGGCGCTCGGCAGGGTGAACTCCGCCACCACCGTGTGCCGCGCAGACTGGTCCAGCGGTATCAACTGATGAGCGAAGCCAACCAGCCGCTTGTCCGGGACGATGACGTCGACGTCAACGTCGACAACGTGGTCGTCACTTGTCCGCGCTTCCCTTTGCGCAGCCGACATCTTCGCGACGTCGAACTCGAACAGCCCGGCTGCGTTCGTGTGGCCCTTTGCGACGAGTTGGGGGCTGTAGCTGATCGGGGGGTCGGCAGGGTCAAGATGTACGCCAACAAGGGCGTTCGCCAGCGGATCACCGCGGGAGTCGGTCACTGTCAACGTCACGTGGGGCGCCTCCCCGCTACCCCCCACAGCGGCTGGTATCGCGCCCCAACCGAAAACCAGGACGGACGCTCCAGTCAGGCTGAGCAACGAGTGACCAGTGAACCAGTGATGCATATCTTGGTCCCTTCTGGAGCCGCCGCAACCCGCCTTCGCACGTTGACAGCAGAACTATCTCACTCGTTCCGATTTATCGACCCCTGTCCACAGGTAAAGAAATCGTCAGGACCGCAACAAAGATCGTGCCGACGCAGACCCACCGATGGGATCCAAACGTCAGGAGAGCGCCGGACGGACCTCTTGCGCGAGGAATCGCGCGTAGTCGGCGAGGTCGGCGGGCTGGTCCCCCACCGCCAGGACCGCGACGTGCGTAGCGCCGACGTCGACATAGCCGTGCAGCCGGGCCACCGTGGCCGCGGCGTCCAGGTCGGACTCCACCGGCACGAACGCCACCACCGATGGGGGCGTTTCGTCGGACCGACCGGCCGCGGCGCGGCCTCTGGCCATGCCGTCCAGGACACGGGGCACGGCGTCGGGGCTCGTCTCACCGGTGAGGATCACCCCGTCGCCGAGCTCACCCGCCAGCCGCACGGTCTTGTCGCGGAGGGCGCCCACCAGCAACGGCGGAGGCGTCGCTGGTGGCCAGTCCAGCGCGACGTCGTCGAGCCGCACGTAGGAGCCGTCGGCGGTGACCCGCTCGCCGTGCAGCAGGGCCCGCAGCGCGGCGGTGTACTCGCGCAACAGCGTCATCGGCGACGGCGCGCGAGCCCCCACCTGCCCCATCCACTCGAGCACGCCGTGTCCGACACCGGGCACCAGTCGGCCGGGGTGGAGCCGCTCCAGGGTGGCCAGCTCCATCGCGGTCAGCGCGACGTTGCGCAGCGGCACCGGCAGCAGACCGATCCCGACGGCGAGGCGGTCGGTCCACGCGAGGACGGACGCGGCGGTGGCGATGCCGCTCTCCTTGAAGCAGTCCTCCCAGATCCACAACTGCTCCAGGCCGGCCCGGTCGGCGGCCGTCGCGACGCTGCGCAACTGCTCGGGCGGACGGTCGGGCGGGAAGATCAGGCCGAGCGTGGCCCGGCGGAGAGCTTCGTGGGCAGCGGTCATGGGCAAGGGCACCTCGGGGTCGCGTGGCGGGCCCGGAGCGGTCAGCCCGGGTCAGTGCGCAGCATCGTGCCAGGAGCCACCGACACCCACGCTGACGTCGAGGGGGACGTCCAGCGGGATGGCCTGGCCCATCTGCTCCCGCACCAGCGCCTCGAGCGACTCGCGCTCGCCCGGCGCGACCTCGAAGACCAGCTCGTCGTGCACCTGCAGCAGCATCCGGGACGCCGCCCCGGCCTCCCGCAGCGCACGATCCACGCGGAGCATCGCGACCTTGATGATGTCGGCGGCAGATCCCTGGATCGGCGCGTTGAGCGCCATCCGCTGGGCCATCTCCCGACGCTGCCGGTTGTCGGAGGTGAGGTCGGGCAGGTAGCGCCGGCGGCCGAGCATGGTCTCGGTGTAACCGGTGCGCCGGGCGTCCTCCACCACGTCGGCGAGGTAGTCGCGCACTCCACCGAACCGGGCGAAGTACTCGTCCATCAGCCCGCGGGCCTCCTCGGTGCTGATGGTGAGCTGCTTGGACAGTCCGAACGCCGACAGCCCGTAGGCCAGCCCGTAGGACATCGCCTTGACCTTCGCCCGCATCTCCAGGGTGACGTCGGCGGGCTCGACATGGAACACCCGCGACCCGACGAAACGGTGCAGGTCCTCCCCCGTCCGGAACGCCTCGATCAGCCCCTCGTCCCCCGACAGGTGGGCCATGATCCGCATCTCGATCTGGCTGTAGTCGGCCGACATCAGCGACTCGAAACCGTCACCGACCACGAAGATCTCGCGGATCCGCCGTCCCTCCTCGGTGCGGATCGGGATGTTCTGCAGGTTGGGATCGGTGGACGACAGCCGCCCGGTGGCCGCGATGGTCTGCTGGTAGGTCGTGTGGATCCGACCGTCGTCGGACACCGACTTGAGCAGGCCCTCGACGGTCTGCCGCAGCCGGGAGGAGTCGCGGTGCCGCAGGAGCGCCTCCAGGAACGGGTGCTCCGTCTTGGCGTAGAGATCGGTGAGCGCGTCGGCGTCCGTGGTCCAGCCGGTCTTGGTCCGTTTGGTCTTGGGCATGCCGAGCGTGTCGAACAAGACGACCTGGAGCTGCTTGGGCGAGCCGAGGTTGATCTGCTCGCCGCCGATCGCGTCGTAGGCGTCCTGCTGCGCCTCGCGCACCTTGTCGGCGAACTCGCTCTCCAACCGCTCCATCGCGTCGACGTCCACCGCCACCCCGACGTGTTCCATGACCGCGAGGACGTCGACCAGGGGCAGCTCCACGTCCCGCAGCAGCTCGGCGCCGCCGGTCTCCTCGAGCGCGGTGTCGAGGGCTCCGGCCAGGTCCAGCACCGCGCGGGCCCGCACCATGGCCGACTCCGCCTCCTGCTGCGCCGCGTCACCGGCGAAGTCGAGCACGCCCTGTCCGGACCCGTCGTCGTCACTGCGCAACTCGCGCTTGAGGTGGCGCAGCACCAGGTCGGCCAGGTCATAGGACCGTTGGTCGGGTCGCACCAGGTAGGCGGCCAGCGCGGTGTCACTCGTCACCCCCCGGATCGGCAGACCACGCGCGGCCAGCCCCTCGATCGGACCCTTGGCCTCGTGCAGCGCCTTGGGCCGCTCCGCGTCGGCCAGCCATCCGGCCACGGCCGCCTCGTCCTCGGAGTCGAGGGAGGTGAGATCGACGTATGCAGCGCCACCCCCCGCGTCCGCGACCGCGACGGCGACGGGGTCACCCGTGCCCTGCGCCCAGCTGCCGAGCACGTGCACCCCGGTCCGCTGCCCGGGTGACGTGTGCTCGGCCAGCCATCCGGCGACCTGCCCGGCCTCGAGCACCGTGCCGTCGACCTCGAACCCCTCGTCCGCCTCCGCCTCGGCCGACTCCAGCGTGGCGAACAGCCGGTCCCGCAGCACCCTGAACTCCAGCCCGTCGAAGACCCGGTGCACCTCCTCCCGGTCCCACGTCCGGCGCTCCAGGTCGGCGACGGACACCGGCAGGGAGAGGTCACGGACCAGTTGGTTGAGCCGGCGGTTGCGCAGCACCCCGTCGAGGTGTTCGCGCAGCGACTCCCCGGCCTTGCCCTTGATCTCGGTGACGTGGTCGACGATGCCGGACAGGTCGCCATACAGGTTGATCCACTTGGCGGCGGTCTTGGGACCGACCCCGGGCACGCCGGGCAGGTTGTCGGAGGACTCGCCGACCAGGGCGGCGAGGTCGCTGTAGCGGTCCGGGCCGACGCCGTACTTGTCGGTCACTGCGTCCGGGGTCATCCGGACCAGGTCGGAGACGCCCTTGCGCGGGTAGAGCAGGGTCGTGGTGTCGCTCACCAGCTGGATGGCGTCGCGGTCTCCCGAGCAGATCAGCACCTCGTGGCCGAGCTCCCGGGCCTGGGTGGTGAGGGTGGCGATCACGTCGTCGGCCTCGAAGCCCTCCGCCTCGACGTAGGGGATGCGCAGGGCGTCGAGCACCTCCTGCACGAGCGAGAGCTGGCCCTTGAACTCGTCGGGGGTCTTGGAGCGGCCGGCCTTGTAGTCGGCGTACTCCTCGAGCCGGAAGGTCTGCCGGGAGACGTCGAACGCGACCGCGACGTGCGTCGGCTCCTCGTCGCGCAGCACGTTGATCAGCATCGAGGTGAAGCCGTAGACCGCGTTGGTGGTCTGCCCCGTGGTGGTCGAGAAGTTCTCCGGCGGCAGCGCGAAGAAGGCGCGGTAGGCCAGCGAGTGTCCGTCGAGGAGGAGGAGTCGGCTCACGCATGGCAGCCTAGGGCCCGTGACCGACAGGACCGAAGCGCACTCCAGCCCGAGCCCACCAACCGGCGACCCGTCCGGGCCGGGTGCCGACCCGACCGATCTCCTCGCAGTGCTGCGCAGCCACGGGCTGGGAGCGCTGCCGGACCGGATGGGCGTCGAGCTGCTGGAGGCCACGCCCGACCGGGTCGTGGCCCAGATGCCGGTCGAGGGCAACACCCAGCCCTACGGACTGTTGCACGGTGGCGCGAGCGTCGTGCTCGCGGAGACGCTCGGGTCCATCGGCGCCGCCCTGCACGCCGGGCCGGACGCGATCGTGGTCGGCCTGGACATCAACGCGACGCACCACCGCAGCGCGCATGCCGGGCACGTGACCGCAACCGCCACGGCGCTCACCCGCGGCTCCACCATCGCGGCCTACGAGGTGGTCGTCGAGAACGACGCCGGCGAGCGGGTCTGCACCTCGCGCATCACCTGCCTGGTGCGCCGCAAGCGCCCGCACCCCTGAGCG
>CAYRLV010000189.1:0-7343 GCA_964425155.1 uncultured Ornithinicoccus sp.
CTGGGTAGCAAGAAGGCAGCGTCCGAGGCCCTGGAGGCCGTGCTGGACGTGATCATCCGCGAGGTCGCCAGAGGCGGCAAGGTCGGGATCACCGGGTTCGGCACCTTTGAGAAGATCGGCCGCGCCGCCAGGACCGGCCGCAACCCGCGGACCGGCGAGACCGTGCGGATCAAGCGCACCTCGGTGCCGAAGTTCAAGGCTGGCACCGCGTTCAAGGTGGTCGTCGCCGACCCGCGCAAGCTGCCCAAGGCAGGCACGGCGGGCGGGCGCGCGGCTGCTGGCACGGCGGGCACGGCCAAGAAGACGGCCGCCAAGAAGTCCACAGCCAAGAAGGCGTCGGCGGCGAAGAAGTCGACGGCCAAGAAGGCCACGACGAAGAAGGCATCGGCGGCGAAGAAGTCGACGGCCAAGAAGGCCACGACGAAGAAGGCGTCCGCGGCGAAGAAGTCGACCGCCAAGAAGACCACGGCGGCGAAGAAGTCCACCGCCAAGAAGGCGACCACCAAGAAGGCCACTCCGGCCCGTTCGGCGGCCAAGAAGTCGACGGCCAAGAAGGCCACGACGAAGAGGGCCACTCCGGCCCGTTCGGCGGCCAAGAAGTCGACCGCCAAGAAGAGCACGGCGAAGAAGTCCACGGCGAGGAAGTCGACGGCCAAGAAGACCGCGCGCAAGCGCTGACCAGCAAGCGACAGGACGGGACCGGTGCGTGAGCACCGGTCCCGTTCGCGTGCTCGGTCAGTGGATGATCTCGCCCTCGCCGATCCCGCGGATCCACAGGCGAGTCAACACACCGTCGCCGACGACCACGGAGACCCGTTGTCCGGTGCGCAGGTGCCGCAGGCTGCTCGCGTCGAAGACGTTGGCGTCGAAGGGGATCTCGCGGCCGTCGTCGAGGAGCACGCTTCCGCCGCGGGTGGACGGGTCGAACTGGTGCACGGTGGCCTGCATGGGCTCAGGCTAGCGCCGCGTGGGCGAGCAGCGCGCGCGTGCGTGGGCCGAGGCCGAGTTCCGTGGCGGCGCGCAGTCCGGCGTCGTCGTCCACGTCGGAGCGCAGCCGGGGCAACGCCAGGGGGAGGACGGCGGCTCGCTCGGCATGGGCCGCGGCCGAACCCGGCCCGAACCGCGGATCGAGCTGGTCGGGGCGGTGCCCGGTCAGCAGCACCGTCCCCGTGCCGTCCGCGTCGGGCACCACCGATCTCGGGTGTTCGGCACAGGCGGCGAGGGCCGTGCGCAACGCCCGCGGGGTGAGGGCCGGGAGGTCGCCGAGCAGGATGCCGGTGGGGCCCGACCACGTCTCGTCAGCGAGTCGGCGCAGTCCTCGACGCAGCGCCGGGTTCAAGCCACGGCCGTCGTCCGACTCCACCATGGCTCCGCGGCTTTCCGCGAACGACCGGGTGAGCGCGTCGGAGGTCACGACGACGACGCTCGCCGGGGACAGTCCGTCGAAGACTGCCGACAGGGTGTCCAGCGCCATCGCGTGGGCGAGGGTCGCCCGGTCCACCCCGGCGGGCGGGTGGAGCCGTGACTTCGCTTGCCGTTGGTCCTTGACGGGCACGACAAGACGCCAGTCCGGGGTGAGACGACGCATGGTCCCGATCATCCCAGCCCGCGCGTGCCGCGCTCGACAGGGACCCCTCCCGCCAGCGAGGATGGCTGCTCACCAACGAGACCCGCAGGAGATGCCCGTGAGCCGGACCGCCGCTCGGCGCGCGATGCCGCCGGCCTACCGGTTCTGCGTCGCGGTCTTGCGACCACTCCTCCAGCTGTTGACCAAGCGCGACTGGCGCGGCGCCGAGCACCTCCCTCACGACCGGGGTTTCGTCGTGACCCCCAACCACACGTCATACCTGGATCCGCTGACCTTCGCGCACTTCATGATCGACCACGGGCATGCTCCGCGCTTCCTCGCCAAGGAATCCGTCTTCCGGGTCCCGCTCGTCGGGCGGATCGTGCGTGCCGCCGACCAGATTCCCGTCTTCCGCGGCAGCACCGACGCGGGTCGGGCCTTCGACGCAGCGGTCGAGGCGGTGGAGGCGGGCAAGTGCGTCGCGATCCTTCCCGAGGGCACCCTGACCCGTGACCCGGAGCTGTGGCCCATGAGCGGCAAGACGGGGGCGACCCGGGTGGCCCTGCAGACCCGCTGCCCGGTGATTCCGGTGGCCCAGTGGGGACCGGAGGACGTGCTGCCGCCCTACGGACGGGTGCCGCACCTGTTGCCGCGCCGGACGATGCACGTGTGGGCGGGCCCGCCCGTCGACCTCAGCGACCTCTACGAGCGGGAGATCGACGGCGCGGTGCTGGCAGAGGGGACCGAGCGGATCATGAGTGCCATCACGGCGCTGCTGGAGGAGATTCGCGGTGAACGGGCGCCGGCGCGGCGCTTCGACCCGCGCGCCGACCGGCCCGGCGGACCCGGAGAAGGAGGGACGTCATGAGACGGGTTGCGGTGTTCGGCACCGGCAACTGGGGCACGGCGTATGCGGGGATCCTCGCCGACGCGGGGTGCGAGGTGCGGCTGTGGGGCCGGCGCCAGGAGTTGGCCGACCGCATCAACCAGACCCACCTCAACGCCGACTACCTGCCGGACCGGGTCCTGCCCGAGGCGGTGCGCGCCACCACCGATCCGGCCGAGGCGGTGTCCGGAGCGGAGATCGTGGTGCTGGCCATTCCGTCCCAGGCCCTGCGGGCGAACCTGGCGGTCTGGGCGCCGTTGCTGCCGCCGGAGGCCGCGGTCGTCTCGCTGATGAAGGGCGTGGAACTCGGCACCACCAAGCGGATGAGCGAGGTGATCGCCGAGGTCGCGGGGGTGCCGCAGCAGCGGATCGTGGTGGTCTCCGGCCCCAACCTGGCACCCGAGATCGCCGCCAAGCAGCCGGCCGCGACGGTCGTGGCGTGTGTCGACGACCACACTGCCGAGCTGGTGGCGGAGGCGTCCGACGCGCCCTACTTCCGGCCCTACACCAACAACGACGTCGTCGGCACCGAGCTCGGGGGCGCGGTGAAGAACGTCATCGCGCTCGGCGTCGGCATGGCCCAGGGCATGGGCATGGGGGACAACACCAAGGCCACCATCATCACGCGAGGGCTGGCCGAGATCGCCCGCCTGGGCGTGGCGCTCGGTGCCGATCCGCAGACCTTCCTCGGCCTCGCCGGGGTCGGCGACCTCATCGCCACCTGCATGTCCCCGCTGTCCCGCAACCACACGTTCGGGGTCAATCTCGGTCGCGGCATGAGTGTCGAGCAGGTCATCGCCGTGACGAAGCAGACGGCCGAGGGCGTCAAGTCCTGCCAGTCCATCCTCGAGCTGGCCCGCCGGCACGGGGTGGACGTGCCGATCGTCGAGAACGTCGCCGCGGTGATCCACGAGGGCATGCGGCCCGAGGAGGTCGGGGAGGCGTTGATGTCCCGCGCGCGCAAGCACGAGAAGCACTGACCGCGGCCGTGTCGTGAGCGGCTGGCGGTCGCCGGAGCGCTAGGCTCGCGGACGATGACCAGCAGCGAGAACCGTCCAGATCGCCGGGACGCGACGAGCAGCGGAGCGCGGCGTCGTCGGCCTCGGGTCGCGATCGTCTTCGGCGGCCGTTCGTCCGAGCACGCCGTGTCCTGCTCGACCGCTGCCGGCGTCCTGCGGGCGATCGACCGGGACGCCTACGACGTGGTGCCGGTGGGCATCGCCCGGGACGGGCGCTGGGTGCTCGTCGACGACGACCCCGAACCGCTGGAGCTCACCTCCGGTCACCAGCCCGAGGTCGACGGCAAGGGTTCCGGCGTGCTCGTGCCGCTCAGCACCGAGGAGCACTCCCTCACCGTGCTCGAGCCGGGCCAGCCGCCCCGCGAGCTCGGTGAGGTCGACGTGGTGTTCCCGTTGCTGCACGGGGCGTTCGGCGAGGACGGCACCCTGCAGGGCATGCTCGACCTCGCCGACATCCGCTACGTCGGGTCGGGCGTGCTGGCCTCCGCCGTGATGATGGACAAGCACTACATGAAGGTCGTCTTCGCCTCGGCCGGACTGCGGGTCGGACCCTTCACGGTGATCACCGACCGCGAGTGGCAGCGGGATCCCGCCGCGGCGATGGACGCGGTCGCCTCGCTCGGCTACCCGGTCTTCGTCAAGCCGGCCCGTGCGGGCTCCAGCGTCGGCATCACCCGCGTGGCCGACCCCGACCGGCTCGAGGCGGCCATCGAGGCAGCCCGGGAGCACGACCCGAAGGTGGTCGTGGAGGCGGCGATCCGCGGCCGCGAGATCGAGTGCGCGGTGCTCCAGGGCAGGGGCACCAACCCGCCGCGGACCAGTGAGGTCGGCGAGATCGAGGTGGTCCAGGGTCACGAGTTCTACGACTTCGAGGCGAAGTACCTCGCCGAGCAGGACGTCCGGTTGTCCTGCCCGGCGAAGGTGCCCGACGAGGTGGCCGACGAGGTCCGCCGGATCGCCGCGGTCGCCTTCGAGGCCGCGGGCTGCGAGGGGCTGGCACGGGTCGACTGCTTCTACACCGAGCACGGCGAGGTGATCATCAACGAGATCAACACCATGCCGGGCTTCACCCCGCACTCGATGTACCCGCAGATGTGGGCCGTCTCGGGACTGCCCTACCCCGAACTCATCGACGAACTGATCCAGCTCGCGCTGGAGCGCCGCGTCGGCCTGCGTTGATCGCGCTCGCGCAACCGGTGTCCGGTGGCCCGGCTCAGGAGCAGTGGCGCTGGCCCTGCGGGATCGCCTTCGCCGCCTCGGCGAAGGCACCGAGCACGAGCGGCTCCGGTGAGTAGTCGCTCGGCACCAGCACCTCGATCGCCGGGTCCCGGCCGAAGGTGACGAACCGGTAGCCGTCCGACAACGGGGTCGCGACCCAGTCCACGCCGCTCACGTCGAAGCACTGGTCAGTCGTGGGGCCGGGCGAGTTCACGCCACACCGGGCGATGATGGCCGGGTCACCCCAGGCGTGCACGGCCGGGGAATCCGACGAGGTGGACGCCGACTCCTGGTGGGAGACCTGCGCCGGCCACCGCTTCGCCACCCGCTCGCAGGCCGGCGAGTCGGCCCGCGCCGGTGGCGTCACCTCGACCGAGGACCCGCACCCGGCCAGCACCGCGGCGCCCAGCACGAGACCGGTGGCGGTCGTGCGGCGACCGACGTGACGGTGGCGCCGCCCCCGCATACGGACGCCGCTCAGACGTGGACGACGGTGCAGGTGAGCGTGCGGGTGATGCCCGGGACCTCCTGGATCTTGGCGATCACCAGCTTGCCGAGGTCGTCCACGTTGCCGGCCTCGATGCGGGCGATGACGTCGTAGGGACCGGTGACGTCCTCGGACAGCACGACCCCCTCGATGGCCGCGACCTCCGCGGAGACCGCTGCCGCCTTGCCCACGTCGGACTGGATGAGGATGTAGGCCTGGACCATGCATCGCCTCCGTTGGGTGCCGTGCCCGGAGACCGGCTCCGGGCGGATGCGGCAGCGCGCGCTGCCCTGATGGTGGCAGACGCTACCGTGCCGGTTGACGATTCGTTCACGGGAGGTGGCAGTGCCGACGAGCAGCGGGACGCGTGCGGGGGGACGGCGCGCCGGCGACGACGTGCTGGCCGGCCTCGGTGAGGACGAGCTGCTCGCGCGGATCTTCCCGCAGTTCGAGGGTGGCGCGGCGGTGCTGCTCGGGCCGGGCGACGACACCGCGCTGCTGCGCACCGGCGACAGCGTCCTGGCCACCACCGACACCATGGTCCGGGGCCGTGACTGGCTCGACGAGTGGTCCACCGGCGAGGACGTCGGCGCCAAGTGCGTCGCGCAGAACGTCGCGGACATCGCCGCGATGGGCGGCGTCACGACCGGGCTGCTCGTCACGCTCGTGGCCGACCCGCAGACCCGGGTCGCCTGGGTGCAGGACCTGGTATGCGGGATCGCCGCCGCCGCACGCGAGTTCGACGCCCCGGTGGTCGGCGGGGACCTGTCGTCGGCCCCGGCCGGGACGCTGATCGTCTCGGTCACCGCGCTGGGCGACCTGGAGGGCCGTGCGCCGGTGCTGCGCAGCGGCGCACGGGTCGGCGACGTCGTCGCGGTGGCCGGCAGCCTGGGCCGAGCGGGGGCGGGTCTCCTGCTGCTGCAACGCGGCGAGGCCGACCGGGCACCGGACCTGGTGCGCGAGCAGCGCCGCCCCCGGCCGCCGGTCGTCGCCGGGCCGGTGGCCGCCCGTGCCGGTGCCACGGCGATGCTCGACCTGAGTGACGGACTGGTCCGGGACGCCCGCCGGATCGCCGCGGCCAGCGGGGTCCGGATCGCGCTCGCCGGCCGGCACGTGGCCGCCGACGTCGACGCGCTGACCCCGGCCGTGGGCGAGGAGCGGGCTCGGGAGTGCGTCCTGACCGGTGGGGAGGAGCACTCGCTGCTCGCGTGCTTCCCGTCGGAGTCGGCGCTGCCCCCGGGATGGCGGGCGCTGGGCGCCGTCGAGGCGGGGGCGGGCGTCACCGTGGACGGTGTGCCCCAGCAGGACGGGGGCTGGGACCACTTCACCGGCTGACCGCCGTGCCGCGGTCGTGCTCACTGGCGACCGGTTTCGTGGGCGCTGGAAGCGGCCTGACGTGAGCAAAGCGGCCGTGGGTGAGCACGGGCGAGGACGGGTGTCGGACAACGACGAAGCCGACCTCCGGTCGGGAGGTCGGCCTCGGTGGGTCGGCGCGAGGACTCGCGCCGGTGCGGTGCCTGGTCGGCGCCTGCTCAGCTGGTGGTCAGCGGCGGACCTTGCCGGCCTTGAGGCAGGAGGTGCAGACGTTGAGCCGCTTCGTCGTCGCGCCGCCCGGGCCCACCTTCGCGCGGACGCGCTGGATGTTGGGGGTCCAGCGGCGGTTGGTCTTGCGCTGGGAGTGCGACACGTTGTGACCGAAGCTCGGTCCCTTGCCGCAGACGTCGCAGGTGGCAGCCACTGGTATCTCCTGAACTCGGACGGCGGACGGTCGCACCGGACACGCCCGCGCATGCTCGTTGGTGTCTTGGGTCGGCCCCCACGGGCTGCGTCTCGGCAGCCGGGCGCGGGAACCGGTCAAGAATAGCCGAGGCCACCGCGGTCCACCAAAACGCGGCAGGCTCCCTGGTGGTGGACCACGTTAGCCTCACGGTGGTGGACGGCCGGAGCCGACCGGGTGACCGGTGGCAGCGAGCCGGTGACGACGAACGCGCGACGAGGAGGTGCCGACCGTGGCCGACGTCGGTGTGCCCCTCCTCGACGGGGCGTTCGCGCGCCGCTGGGCGGTCGCGGTGCGGTCCGCGCTGGCCGCCCGGCGCGCCGACCTGGACGCCCTCAACGTCTTCCCGGTCCCGGACGGCGACACCGGCACCAACCTCTACCTCACCG
>CAYRLV010000190.1:0-7309 GCA_964425155.1 uncultured Ornithinicoccus sp.
CCCTACTTCTACCTGCCCAAGATGGAGAGCCACCTCGAGGCGCGGCTGTGGAACGACGTCTTCGTCCGGGCGCAGGACCACCTCGGCATCCCGCAGGGCACGATCCGCGCCACCGTCCTGATCGAGACCTACCCCGCGGCCTTCGAGATGGAGGAGATCCTCTACGAGCTGCGGGACCACAGCGCCGGCCTGAATGCCGGGCGGTGGGACTACATCTTCAGCGTGATCAAGAAGTTCCGCACCCGCGGTCGCGACTTCATGCTGCCGGACCGGGCGCAGGTGACCATGACGGTGCCGTTCATGCGCGCCTACACCGAGCTGTTGGTGAGCACCTGCCACCGGCGCGGCGCGCACGCCATCGGCGGCATGGCCGCGTTCATCCCGAGCCGCCGGGACGCCGAGGTCAACGAGATCGCGATGGCCAAGGTGCGTGAGGACAAGGAGCGCGAGGCCGGCGACGGTTTCGACGGCTCCTGGGTGGCCCACCCCGATCTGGTGCCGATCTGCCGCGAGGCCTTCGACGCGGTGCTCGGCGACCGGCCCAACCAAGTCGACCGGTTGCGGGACGACGTGCAGGTCACCGCCGCGCAGCTGCTGGACGTGGCCGCGACCCCGGGCGAGGTCACCGAGGAGGGCCTGCGCAACAACATCAGCGTCGGCATCCAGTACCTCGCCTCGTGGCTGCGGGGGACCGGCGCCGTCGGGATCTTCAACCTGATGGAGGACGCGGCGACCGCCGAGATCTCCCGGTCGCAGGTCTGGCAGTGGCTGCACAACGACGTCCGGCTCGACACGGGCGAGACGGTCACCAGGGAGCTGGTCGAACGGCTGGTCGACGAGGAGGTCGCCAAGCTGCCCGGTGAGCCCGACGACTACGCGGACGCCCGGTCCACCTTCCTCGAGGTCGCGGTCGCCGACGACTTCGCCGAGTTCCTCACTCTCCCCGCCTACGAACGGATGCCCTGACCGGTGGACGCCCGGCGGCTGGCCGACCGGCTGCGGCCCCTTCTCGGTGACGACGCCGTCATCACCGACCACCAGCGGCTGCGCACCTACGAGTGCGACGGGCTCGCCCACTACAAGGTGACTCCCGCCCTGGTCGTCCTGCCCCGCTCCACCGCCGAGATCGCCGCCTGCGTGCGGGCCTGCGCGGAGGAGAAGGTGCCCTTCGTGGCCCGGGGGTCCGGCACCGGGCTGTCCGGCGGAGCCCTGCCGCACGCCGACGGGGTGCTGATCGTGATGAGCACGATGCGGTCCATCCTGGAGTTCGACCGGGCCAGCCAGCGTGCCGTCGTCGAGCCCGGGGTGATCAACCTCAAGCTCAGCGAGGCGACGCGTCCCGAGGGCTACTACTACGCCCCCGATCCGTCCAGCCAGCAAGTGTGCTCGATCGGCGGCAACGTCGCCGAGAACTCCGGCGGCGCGCACTGCCTCAAGTACGGGTTCACCACCAACCACGTCACGGGGCTCGAGCTCGTCACCCCCGCGGGGGACGTCGTCGAGCTGGGCGGCAAGGCCCCGGACGCGCCGGGCTACGACCTGCTCGGTGCGCTCGTCGGCTCCGAGGGCACCCTCGGGATCGCCACCCGGGTCACGGTGCGGCTCACCCGCAACCCGGAGGCGGTCCAGACCCTGCTGGCCGGCTTCCCCGACACCGACCAGGCGGGCGCCGCGGTCTCCGCGATCATCGGCGCGGGTGTCATCCCCGCCGCGATCGAGATGATGGATGCGCTCGCCATCGAGGCGGCGGAGGCGGCGGTGCAGTGCGGCTACCCCGAGGGCGCCGGTGCCGTGCTCGTGGTCGAGCTGGACGGACCCGCTCCCGAGGTGGAGCACACCTTCGCCCAGGTCGAGCAGTTCTGCAACGACCACGGCGCCTTCGAGATCCGCCTGGCCCAGGACGACGCGGAGCGGGCGATGTTCTGGAAGGGGCGCAAGTCGGCCTTCGCGGCGGTGGGCCGGATCAGCCCGGACTACATCGTCCAGGACGGGGTGATCCCCCGGACGGCTCTGCCCGAGGTGCTGCGCGCCATCGCGGACGTGGGCAGCGAGCGCGGCGTGCGCGTCGCGAACGTCTTCCATGCCGGCGACGGCAACCTGCATCCCTTGGTGCTGTTCGACGACGCGGTCGAGGGTGAGGCAGAGCGCGCCGAGGAGGTCTCCGGGGCGATCCTGGACCTGTGCATCCAGCACGGTGGCTCGATCACCGGTGAGCACGGGGTGGGCTCCGACAAGGCAAAGTTCATGCCGCGGATGTTCACCGACGACGACCTCGACACGATGCAGCTCGTCCGGTGCGCCTTCGACCCCGACACGATCTCCAATCCCGGCAAGGTCTTTCCCACGCCCCGGCTGTGCGGCGAGGTGCCCGGACGGCACCGGGGCGCCCACCCGCTGTCCGAGGCCGGGGTGGCGGAGGTGTTCTGATGGGCGATCCGCTCGCGCGGCTGCAGGAGGCCGCGGCCGGCCGAGCCGAGGAGGCGTCCGACACCGACCGGGCGGACGGTGTCGCCGCCCGCTTCGTGGTGCGCCCCGCTGACGCGGAGCAGACGGCCGCGGTGCTGCGGGCCTGCTCCGACGAAGGACTCGCCGTGGTCACGCGCGGCGCCGGCAGCAAGCTCGGTTGGGGGCGCCCGCCGCGCCGGCTCGACGTGCTGCTCGACACCACCGGGATGGACGCGCTGGTCGAGCACGCCGCGGGTGACCTGGTCGCCGTCGTCGGCGCCGGTCGCCCGCTGGCCCAACTCCAGGACGACTTGTCCCCGGCGGGGCAGTGGCTCGCGGTCGACCCGCCTCGCGCCGGCACCGTGGGCGGCACCGTGGCGGCCGCCCTCAGCGGCCCGATTCGCTTGGCGCACGGGGCCGTCCGGGACCTGCTCATCGGCGCCACCTTCGTGCTGGCCGACGGCACGATCGCGCACTCCGGCGGCAAGGTCGTCAAGAACGTCGCCGGCTACGACGTCGGCAAACTGCTCACCGGCTCGCTCGGCACGTTGGCGGTGCTCACCCAGGTCGCGTTCCGGCTGCACCCGGTCCCGCCCGCCACGTCCTGGGTGACCGCGCCGGTCGGCGGGCCGGAGGAGACGCACCGCCTGGTGCAGGCGGTGATCCACTCCCAGACGATGCCGTCGGCGGTCGAGCTCGACCGGACGTCCGCGACCAGCGGGGAGCTCGCCGTCCAGCTCGACGGTGTCGGCCCCGGCGTCGAGCAGCGCGCCGAGACCATGCGGGCGATCCTCGGGGCCGACGGGGCCGTGACCAACGAGCCACCGACCTGGTGGGGCGCCGAGCCGTTCGGCACGGGCGAGGTGGAGCTCCGGCTGACGCACGAGCTGGGTGCCCTCGATCGCCTGCTGCAGGCCGTCGCCGAGGCGGAGCGGACCACCGGCCTGACCGTGCACCTGCGGGGCTCCGTCGGGGTGGGGACGGTCCTCGCCGGGGTGGACGAGCCGAGCCAGACCGACGGCGTCGCCGCCCTCGTGACGGCCCTGCGCGACCGGGCGGGCACCTTCGGCGGCACGGTCGTGGTCCGCGACGCCCCGGCCGAGGTCAAGTCCGCCGTGGACGTCTGGGGGCCGGTCCAGGCGCTCTCCTTGATGCGCAGCGTCAAGGAGCGCTTCGACCCCGAGTCGCTCTTGTCACCAGGCCGATTCGTGGGAGGAATCTGATGGCCGACACTCCCCGCAAGCCGGCACCCGTCGCCTCCACGGCCGGCACCCTGGGCAGCGAGGGTCCGTTGCGCATCGGCCCCGCGCCTGCCGGCGAACCCGCCTTCGACGACCACCACCCGCCCTCCGCCGCCATCATCGGAGACTGCGTCCACTGCGGCTTCTGCCTGCCGGCCTGCCCCACCTACACGCTGTGGGGCCAGGAGATGGACTCGCCGCGTGGCCGGATCTACCTGATGAACGAGGGCCTCCAGGGCGAGCCGATGACCCCGGCCATGGTCGAGCACTTCGACGCCTGCCTCGGTTGCATGGCGTGCGTCACCGCGTGCCCGTCCGGCGTGCAGTACGACAAGCTGATCGAGGCGACGCGCGCGCAGGTCGAGCGGCGACACCAGCGTCCCGTGCGCGAAAAGGCCCTGCGCGCAGCCATCTTCGCCATCTTCCCCTATCCCAGACGACTGCGCGCCCTGCGCGGGCCGCTGCGCCTGCACCAGCGCTCCGGCCTGTCCCGGCTGTTGCGCAAGCACCGGGTGCTGCAGCGCCTGTCGCCCAGCCTGGAGACGATGGAGGCGCTGGCACCGCGGCTGTCCCGGGCCGAGCCGATCCCGGAGCGCACCCCCGCACAGGGGGAGCGTCGTGGCACGGTGGGCCTGCTCCTCGGCTGCGTGCAGCGCGAGTTCTTTCCCGGCGTCAACGCCGCCACCGTGCGAGTGCTCTCCGCCGAGGGCTACGACGTCATCGCGCCGGCCGAGCAGGGTTGCTGCGGCGCGCTTTCCGCGCACACCGGCCGCGAGGCCGAAGCCCAGCGCTTCGCCCGCGGAGTCGTGGACACCTTCACCCGGGCCGGTGTCGACCGGGTCATCGTCAACTCGGCCGGGTGCGGTTCGTCCATGAAGGAATATGCCGACCTGTTACAAGACGACGGCGCGTACGCCGACCGAGCGGCGGATCTCGCCGGTAGGGTGCGCGACGTGGCCGAGTTCCTCGCCGAGGTCGGGCCGGTGGCGAAGCGCCATCCGCTCCCGGTGAGTATCGCCTACCACGATGCCTGTCACCTGTCGCACGCCCAGCGCGTGCGAGCCCAGCCGCGCGAGTTGCTGCGCGCCATACCGGGACTCGAGCTGCGGGAGATTGCCGAAGGCGACCTGTGCTGCGGCTCGGCCGGTGTCTACAACCTGCTCAACCCGGGCCCCGCCCGGGAACTCGGGGACCGCAAGGCCGCCAACGTCCGCCGCACCGGCGCGGCGTTGCTGGTCACGGCAAATCCGGGGTGCCTCATGCAGGTCGCCTCGTCGCTCGAGCGGCAGGGCGCCTCCATCGCCCTGGCGCACACCGTCGAGGTGCTGGACGCCTCGATCCGCGGCCGCACGCCCCGATCCCTCGGGGTCGACCGTGACAACGCAGTCGGAAGTCCAACTCCCTAACCGACAAGAGGTGCCCCGATGTACCGTCCGGTTCTCGACGCCGTGGGTGGATCGCTGCTGCTCACCGCACTCGTGGCGATGTTGCCGCTGCTGTCGCTGTTCGTCATGCTCGGGGTCTTCCGGCTGACCGCCTGGAAGGCCGCGATCATCTCGCTCGTCGTCTCCGTCCTCGTGGCGATCATCGCCTACTCGATGCCCACCGGTCAGGCCGTGATGTCCGGCGTGGAGGGCGCGGTGTTCGGCTTCTTCCCGATCCTGTGGATCGTCATCAACGCCATCTGGGTCTACAACATGACCGTCGTCACCGGGCACTTCGACGTGCTGCGGCGGTCGTTCGCCCGGATCAGTGACGACCAGCGGATCCAGGCGGTCATCGTGGCGTTCTGCTTCGGCGCGCTGCTCGAGGCGCTGGCCGGGTTCGGCACGCCGGTCGCGATCACCAGCGTGATGCTCATCGCGCTCGGCTTCCGCCCGCTCAAGGCCGCCGTCGTCGCGCTGGTGGCCAACACCGCGCCCGTGGCGTTCGGTGCGCTGGCGGTGCCGATCACCACCCTGGCCTCGGTCAGCGGCATCCCGGAGGACACGCTGGGCGCGATCGTCGGTCGGCAGACCCCGGTGCTGGCGCTGTTCGTGCCGATGGCCCTGGTGTTCATCATCGACAAGGGCAAGGGCGTGAAGGCGACACTGCCGGCGACGCTGGTCTGTGGTGTGTCGTTCGCCATCGCCCAGTTCGTGACCTCCAACTACCTGTCGGTCCAGCTGTCCGACATCGTCGCGTCCCTGTTCAGCGCCGCCTGCGTCGTCCTGCTGGTCCGGGTCTGGCGGCCCACCGAGGCGTTCGTGGACACCTCCGAGGACGAGGAGGACGTCCTCGTCTCGTCCGCCGGCACCGCCGTCGGCAGCGGCTCGGGCGCGAGCGGGGGCGGCGACGAGCCGGTGGCCGAGGGGATGAGCCTGGACGACATCGAGGCGCGCGACGCGAAGGCGCACGACACCCCCGCGGACGTGGTCAAGGCCTACGCCCCATACCTGGTCATCATCGCCGTCTTCGTGATCACCCAGCTGCCCGGCGTCAAGGACCTGTTCGACAAGCCCACGGTGTCCTTCCAGTGGCCGGGCCTGGACCTGCAGACCCCCGGCGGCGACCCGTCCACCATCCCCACCTTCAAGCTGAACTGGCTCAGCGCGGCCGGCACGCTGATGATCATCTCCGGCCTGATCTCCATCCCCATCCTGGGCATCTCCCCGGCGAAGGCGTTCAAGGCCTACCTGGACACCTACAAGCAGCTGGTCGGCGCGATCGTCACCGTGATGGCCGTCCTCGGCCTCGCCTACGTCATGAACGCGTCGGGCCAGACGTCCACCCTCGGCGAGTGGATGGCCGGCGCCGGCGGGGCCTTCGCGATCATCTCGCCGATCCTCGGCTGGCTCGGTGTGGCGGTCACCGGCTCCGACACCTCGTCGAACTCGCTGTTCGGGGCCCTGCAGGTGCAGGCGGCGCGCGAGACGGGGCTCAGCCAGGCGCTGATGGCGGCGGCCAACTCGTCCGGCGGTGTGCTCGGCAAGATGGTCTCGCCGCAGAACCTCGCCATCGCGGCCGCAGCCGTCGGCATGTCGGGGCGGGAGGGCGACATCTTCCGCAAGGTGCTGAAGTGGAGCCTGGCCTTCCTCGTGTTCATGTGCGTGCTCGTCTACCTGCAGACCACGCCGGTGCTCGAGTGGATGCTGCACGGCTCCGGATTCTGACCGATTTCTCGTCGGGGCCACCGACCGTGTAGCCTCGTCGCTGCACCAGTGCGCAACGCAGCATCCGCGCGCGTGCAGGCCCCTATAGCTCAGTCGGCAGAGCGTCTCCATGGTAAGGAGAAGGTCAACGGTTCGATTCCGTTTGGGGGCTCGGTCCCGTGCCACCCCGGTGGCCGGATTCCCACGGCGGGGTAGCTCAGATGGTTAGAGCGCACGACTCATAATCGTGAGGTCGCGGGATCGATGCCCGCCCCCGCTACTGACCGTGACGTCGCCGGATTTCACCGATCGGGCCGGGGTCGCGTAGTCTGGTGTGTCGCTGTGCTCGCGTGGTGCAGCGCCCACGTTCCGTGAGTACTTCGTTCCGAGAGCAGGTTGCCCCGTGGCCAGCAAGAGCGCCGACGTCCGCCCCAAGATCACGATGGCTTGCGTGGAGTGCAAGGAGCGCAACTACATCACCAAGAAGAACCG
>CAYRLV010000191.1:0-7298 GCA_964425155.1 uncultured Ornithinicoccus sp.
TCGGCGAGGTCGGCGATGAACCAGAAGAAGTCGTTGGCCTCCCAGTCGAAGCCGAGCGCGTCCAACGCCCACAACGCCAGGGTGGAGTCGCGCATCCAGGTGTAGCGGTAGTCCCAGTTGCGTTCTCCGCCAGGCGTTTCCGGCAGTGATGTCGTGGGTGCGGCGATGAGCGCGCCGGTCGGCGCATACGTCAGCCCCTTGAGGGTGAGCGCGCTGCGCTCCAGGTGGCTGCGCCACGGGTGGTCGGGGAAGTTGCCCCGCGCCAGCCAGTGCTGCCAGTGGTGCGCGGTCCACACCTGACGCCGGTAGGCCTCGTCGTAGGAGTGCGGCGGCTCGTGCTCGGTCCAGGACATCGCGACGTAGTGGGTGTCGCCCTCCTTCACCAGGGTGCGGAAGGTGGCCTGCGGTCCTTCGAAACCGAGCCGCAGGTCGGTGGTGAGCCGGATCCGCGGGTCCTGCTCGTCGCCCACCGCGACGGCGTCGTGGTAGCCGTCCTCGAGGTAGGACCACGACGCGTGCCGGCGGCCGTAGTCGAACACGGGGTTGCAGTCCATGACCAGCTGCACCTCCCCGTTGACGCACCGGATGGTGCGCAGCAGCACGTGCTCGGCGTCGTAGTCGGTGGGGGCGCGCCGGTAGAGGTGGGCGCGCTCGGTCTCGTGGTGCCAGGGACCCATGAGCAACGCGTCCCGCACGATGATCCAGCCGCTCCGGGTGCCCCAGGAGGTCTCGACGATCATCGTGCCGGGCAGGTAGCGGCGCGCGGTCGGCACCAGCTGGTCGGCCGGGCCGAGCCGGAAGCCGCCGGCGTCGCGGTCGAGGATGGCCCCGAACACACTGGGGCCGGCCATGTGCGGCAGGCACATCCACTCGACGTTGCCGCTGGGCGCGATCAGCGCCGTGGTCTGGCAGTCCGAGATGAATGCGTAGTCACCGATCGGCGGGAACGCCGAGCGCCGGATGCCCTGCCCGGGGTCGGGTGCTGCTTCGCGCGGGGACATCGGATCACCTCCACCGTCTGCTGGCACCGTCAGCGTGCCAGCAGACGCGCCCCCGCGCCACCCCGGCCGCTGCGCCTACATGGATGGGGAGAGCCGTTCGAGCACCTCGTCGTGCAGGATCCCGTTGGTGGCCACGGCGTTGCCGCCCCACGGGCCGGGGTCGCCGGTGAGCGAGGTGAAGCGTCCGCCGGCCTCGGTCACGATCGGGGCGAGCGCGGCCATGTCGTGCAGGGCCAGCTCCGGTTCGGCCGCGATGTCGACGCCCCCCTCGGCGACCAGCATGTAGGACCAGAAGTCGCCGTAGGCGCGGTTGCGCCAGCAGGCGTCGCACAGGTCGACGAAGCGCTCCCGCAACCCGAGCTCGCCCCAGCCCTGCAGGCTGGAGTAGGACACCGAGGCGTCGCCCAGCCGGCTGACCTGGGACACCTGCATCCGCTTCGCCGACGAGAGGCTGCGACCGGTCCAGGCCCCGGATCCGTTCGCCGCCCACCACCGCCGCCCGAGCGCCGGCGCGGCCACCAGCCCGAGGACGGCCTCGTCCCCGTCCGCGAGCGCGATCAGGGTGCCCCAGACCGGCACGCCACGCACATAGTTCTTGGTGCCGTCGATCGGGTCGATGATCCAGCGTCGTGGCCCGTGGCCGGTCGTGCCCATCTCCTCGCCCTGCACCGCGTCCCGCGGCCGGGTGCGCTTCAGCTGGTGCCGGATGATCTCCTCGGCCGAGCGGTCCGCGTCGCTCACCGGTGTGAGGTCGGGCTTGGTCTCCACGACCAGGTCCTCCGCGCGGAACCGCGCGGTGGTCACCCGCTCCACCGCGTCGGCAAGCACGTGCGCCAGGCGCAGGTCGTCATCGTAGGTGGCCACGTTCGGCACCGTATCCGACGACGGCCCCGGCGCGACGGCGCCACACGGTCTCCTGGCCGGCGCTGGTCGTCGCTCCAGCGTCCCCGGTCGCCGGAAGCTCAGTCGTCGGTATGGCGATCCGGCCGGTCGGGCGGGTCCGTCCCGGTGCTGGTCGGGTCACCTCGTCGGCGGAGCGTGAGCAGCAGCCGATGGCAGGTCACCACCACGGCGAGCCAGGCCAACCCCAGCGTCCAGGCGACCAGCACGTCGGTGAGCCAGTGGTGCCCGAGGAAGACCCGCGACAGGCCCATCGCGAACGCCCAGGCGCCGGCCGCCAGGACCGTGGTCCACCGGGCCCGGCGGGTGGTCAGGTGCAGCACCAGCAGGTAGGCGACGACCCCGGCGATCACGGTGCTGTTCAACGTGTGCCCGCTCGGGAACGACGGCGAGCTCTCGAACGGTGGGACCGCGTCGGCGTGCGGCGGCCGGACGCGTCCCACCAGCTGCTTGCCGACACTCGTCATGGCCAGCGACCCGGCGGCGGCCACGGCGATCAGGACCGGGGGCGTCAGGCTGCGCCAGAGCACCGCCAGGAGCACCGCGACCACGAGAGTGAGCACCGACATGCCGACCGGTCCGCCCAGGTCGGTGAACCAGGTCACCGCACTGTCGAGCCACGGCGTTCGCCAGGCGATGGCGGCGTCGAGCACGGGCCGGTCCAGCGCCGCGAGGCCGTCACGCTCCGCGACCGAGTCGTAGATCTCGGCACTGATCGCGGTGAGCAGGAGGGTCGCACCGGCTCCGACGACCAGGGTGAGCAGGATGATCCAGTTGCCGGCCAGCCACGGGTTCCGGCGCCCGAGCGCCGTGGCCGCCAGCCAGCGGCCGAATCTGCTGTGCCACGAGGTGAGGTCGTGGTCACCCGCGTTCGTGTCCATGTGCGGTTCAGTCGTCGGACCCCGTGCGCGCCCGCAGCAGCCTGCGCAGCGAGTCGAGGCGGGAGGCCCCGGCCGGGCCGGCGTGGCCCTCCTCCACCCAGGTGTCGAGGGCGCACTCGGGCTCGTCGTGCGTGCAGCCGCGGGGGCACTGCGCGGTGCCGGGGGCGAGGTCGGGGAAGTGGTCGACGAACGTCGACGGGTCCACGTGCGCCAGCCCGAACGTCCGGACTCCCGGGGTGTCGATCACCCATCCGTCGTCGTCCGGCAGCCGCAGCGCCACCGCGGACGTGCTGGTGTGCCGGCCGCGGCCGGTCACGTCGTTGACGTCACCGATGGCGCGCTCGGACCCGGGCACCAGGGCGTTGACGAGGGTGGACTTGCCCACCCCGGAGTGCCCGACGAGCACGCTCACCCGGCCGGCGAGCGCCGAGCGCACGTCGTCGAGGCCGGTGAGCCCGCCGTCGGCCTGTGCGGTGACGACGTGCGGCACCTCGAGCGGCGCGTAGCGCGAGACGAACTCGGCCGGATCCGCCAGGTCCGCCTTGGTCAGCAGCAGCAGCGGGTCCAGCCCGGCGTCGTAGGCGGCCACCAGGCACCGGTCCACCATCCGCGGCCGGGGCTGCGGGTCGGCCAGCGCGGTGACGATGACGAGCTGGTCGGCGTTGGCGACGATGACCCGCTCGACCGGGCTGGTGTCGTCGGCGGTCCGGCGCAGCACCGAGGTGCGGGGGTCCCGGCGGACGATGCGCGCCATCGTGTCCGGGTCGCCGGACGTGTCACCGACCAGGCGCACCTGCTCACCGACCACGATGCCGCTCCGGCCGAGCTCGCGGGCCGTCCGGGCGATCACCGGGTGGTCGTCGACGAGGACGGTGTAGCGTCCGCGATCGACTGCGGTGACGAACCCGGGCACCGCGTCTCGGTGCGCCGGGCGCTGCTTGGTGCGGGGGCGTGAACCCCTGCGGCTCGGGCGGATCCGCACGTCGCTCTCGTCGTAGTCGCGCGGCCGTCGAGGGCTCATGACAGCGTGGCGTCCTGGGACTCGACCAGGCTGGTCCAGCGCTGCGGGAACTGCGGGAGCGTCTTGGCCGTGGTGCCGATGTTCTCGATGACCACCCCGGGGACGGCGAGGCCCAGGACGGCGCCGGCCATCGCCATACGATGGTCGTCGTAGCTGTGGAACAGTCTGCCCTGCAACGGTTTCGGCGCGATGCGCAGGCCGTCGTCGGTCTCCGTCACGTCGCCGCCCATGGCGTTGATCTCGGTGGCGAGGGCCGCCAGGCGGTCCGTCTCGTGGCCGCGCAGGTGGGCGACACCCCGCAGGTGCGAGGGCGAGTCGGCCAGCGCGGCGAGCGCCGCGACGACGGGGGTGAGCTCGCCCACGTCGTGCAGGTCCACGTCGAGCCCGCCGATCGTGCCGTCGCCGACGACCGTCAGGCCCTCGCGGTCCAGCACCACGTCGGCGCCCATCGCGTCGAGGATGTCGCGCAGCGCGTCACCCGCCTGGGTGGTGTGGTGCGGCCAGTCGCGCACCCGCACCCGGCCGCCGGTGACCACCGCGGCGGCGAGGAAGGGCGCCGCTCCCGACAGGTCGGGCTCGACGAGGACGTCCAGCGGGTGGATCTCGGACGGCTCGACCAGCCACCGGTTGGGCTCGGAGTCGTCGACGATCGCCCCGGCGTCGCGCAGGACCTCGACGGTCATCGTGATGTGCGGCTGGCTGGGCACCGGCTTGCCGTCGTGGCGGACGACGACCCCCTCGTCGAACCGCGGGCCGGCCAGCAGCAGCGCGGAGACGAACTGCGAGCTGTCGGAGGCATCGAGGGTGACCTCGCCGCCGCGCAGCCCCCCGGTGCCGTGCACGGTGAACGGCAGCCTCCCGCGCCCGTCGTCCTGCACGGAGGCGCCGAGCGCGCGCATGGCGTCGAGCAGGGCACCCATCGGGCGCTCCCGGGCGTGCGCATCGCCGTCGAAGGCGATGTCCCCGTGAGCCAGCGCGGCGACCGGGGGCAGGAAGCGCATCACCGTGCCGGCCAGGCCGCAGTCGATGCTCGCCGAGCGGTCGAGCGTCGCGGGGGTGATGATCAGGTCCGGGGACTCCTCGGACGAGCAGGGTGAGAGCTCGTCGCCGACGAAGTCCTCGATGGTCGCGCCCAGGCCACGCAGCGCGTCGGCCATGAGCACGGTGTCCCGGGACCGCAGCGGCGCCCGGAGCCGGGACTGGTCGGCGGCCAGGGCCGCGAGCACGAGGTACCGGTTGGTCAGCGACTTGCTACCGGGCAGCGCGACCGTGGCGTTGACCGGACCAGAGGCGGCGGGAGCCGGCCAACCGGCGGGATCGACAGGATCGGGCACAGGCGGTGTCGCTCCTCAGCCGAGGGCGTTCTCGACCTGCGCGGCGGCCAGCTTGGCCTCCCTGCGGGCGGCCCTCCGGGCCCGGCGCGCGCCAGTGCGGCCGTCGTCGAGGGCGTGCTGCGCCCGCCACGCCAGACCGGGCTTGCCGTCGGTGTCCACGGCCGCCAGCAGCACACCTCCGAGCATGCTGAGGTTCTTGAAGAACTGGGTCCGTTGCTGCTTGCGGGTGGCCTCGTCCTGCTCCTCCCAGAACGGGTGGCCGGCGATGGTCGTCGGCACGAGCGAGGCCGCGAGGACGCCGGCCGCGACCCGGGGGAAGCGACCCACCGCGAGCAGCGCACCACCGGCCACCATGGCGGCCCCGTTGGCCCGCACCAGCAACTCCGGGTCGTCGGGGAGGCCGAGCGGCTCGGCCACCTTGTCCGCCAGCGGCGCGGCCTTGTCGACCCTGGCGCCCGGGTGCCGCAGGGCGTCCAGACCCCCCACGACGAACATCGAAGCCAACAGGGGGCGGGCGACGCGGCGCACCAGGGTCATCGGGTCTCCTTCGTCATGCTCGGGCAGGACCCGGGCTGCTGCACGGGTCGGTCGTACGAATGCTCGGGCCTACCGTAGTTCCTTCGCCGCCTCGGCGCCTCCCGCGACCGCAACCTTCGGCGGCCACGGGCGACACGGGAGCGGCTCCCCTCGTAGGCTGCGGAGCATGTGCGGGCGATACGCGGCGAGCTCCCGACCGGAGGACCTGGTCGAGGAGCTGGAGGTCGACCTGGACCTGACCTCGGAGCCGGCACGCAGCGTGCTGGCGGCACCGCAGGACCCGCCCGCGGGCAGCCCGGACTACAACCTGGCGCCGAGCAAGCAGGCCCCCGTGGTGCTCACCCGGCGTCCACGCGGGGAGGCGGAACGCGAGCGCGCGGACGACCCCGTCCGACAGTTGCGGTTGCTGACCTGGGGACTGGTGCCCAGCTGGGCCAAGGACGTCAAGCTGGGCCTGCGGATGATCAACGCCCGGTCCGAGTCGCTGCTGGACAAGCCGGCGTTCGCCCGGGCGGCCGTGTCGCGGCGCTGCCTCGTCCCCGCCGACGGGTGGTACGAGTGGCAGGCCAGCCCCACCGTCACGGACCGCAAGGGCAAGCCCCGCAAGCAGCCGTTCTTCGTCCGCCGCGCCGACGGGCACCCGATGGCCATGGCGGGGGTCTACGAGTTCTGGCGCGACCCCGCCCGAGACCGCGACGACCCCGACGCGTGGCTGACCACCTACGCGATCATCACCCAGCGGGCCGAGCCCGGCCTGGACCGTATCCACGACCGGCAGCCGCTCGTGCTCGAGCGCGAGCAATGGGCCGACTGGCTCGACCCCGACCGGACCGATCCCGACGAGGTCCGGGCCCAGCTCGAGCCCGCCCCGGCCGGCCGGTTCGAGGCGTGGCCCGTGGGCACCGCCGTCGGCGCCACCCGCAACAACGGCCCCGGCCTGCTGGAGCCGGTCGGACGCGAGCAGCTCGAGGGCGTCGTCGACCCCGTCACCGGCGAGATCATCGGAGGCTGACATGGCAGCTCGTGGATCCGTCCGGGAGCTCGAGACTCCTGCCGGTATGGCGAGGGCTCACCTGCTGCGCCCGCGTCGCCTGCGCGGGGCGCTGGTCCTCGGGCACGGGGCGGGTGGCGGCATCGAGGCCGCCGACCTCGTGGCCCTCACCGACCTGGTGGAGGACGGCTGGCTGGTCGTGCGGGTCGAGCAGCCCTGGCGGGTCGCGGGCCGCAAGGTGGCGACGCCGCCGAAGACGCTCGACACGGCCTGGCTGGCGGTCCTGGCCGCGCTGACCACGGGTCGGTGGGCGCTGCCGCACCCACTCGTGTGCGGGGGCCGCAGCGCCGGTGCCCGGGTGGCCTGTCGGACCGCCGTCGAGGTCGGCGCCGACGCGGTGCTCGCGCTCTCGTTCCCGCTGCACCCGCCGGGCAAGCCGGAGAAGTCGCGGGCCGCCGAGGCCCGGTTGGTCACCGACGCCGGTCTGCCGTTGGCGGTCATCCAGGGTGAGAAGGACCCGTTCGGCTCCCCGGAGGAGGTCGAGCAGGCGCTCGACCCGGCCGCCCACGTCTTCGCTGCCCGGGGCACGCACAGCTTCAGCAAGCACCCCGCCGACGTGCTCGACGAGGCCCG
>CAYRLV010000192.1:0-7266 GCA_964425155.1 uncultured Ornithinicoccus sp.
CCCTCGCTCGGGTCCTCACTCCATCGTCGTCAACCCATGTGCGGGTAGCGGTAGTCCGTCGCCGGCACGAAGGTCTCCTTCACCGACCGGGTGCTCGTCCACCGCATCAGGTTCTGCGGCGCACCCGCCTTGTCGTTGGTGCCGGACGCCCGTCCGCCGCCGAACGGCTGCTGACCGACGACGGCCCCCGTCGGCTTGTCGTTGATGTAGAAGTTGCCGGCGGCGAACCGCAGCCGTTCGGTCGCGTCGGCGATCGCCGCGCGGTCCTGGGCGATGACGGCGCCGGTGAGTGCGTACTTCGCGACCGACTCCATCTGGTCGAGCACCTTGTCGTACTGCCGGTCGGGGAAGACGTGCACCGCGAGGATCGGGCCGAAGTACTCCGTCGTCAGCAGGTCGTGCGTGGGATCGGTGACCTCCAGGACGGTCGGCCGGACGAAGTAGCCCACCGAGTCGTCATAGGTGCCACCAGCGAGCACCTTGACCGCCTTGTCCCGCTTCGCCCGGTCCAGCGCCTCCCGGTGCTTGGCGAAGGCGCGGTCGTCGATCACCGCGCCCATGAAGTTGGAGAAGTCGGTGACGTCGCCCTGCTCCAGCCCCTCGGTCGTGGCGATGAGGTCCTTCTTGATGACGTTCCACACGCTGCGGGGGACGTAGGCCCGAGAGGCCGCCGAACACTTCTGCCCCTGGTACTCGAAGGCCCCACGAACCATGGCGGTGAGCAGCACCTGCGGATCGGCCGACGGGTGCGCCACGATGAAGTCCTTGCCGCCGGTCTCTCCGACGATGCGTGGATAGGTCCGGTACTTGGTGAGATTGGCGCCTACCTGCTGCCACAGGGACTGGAAGGTCGCGGTGGACCCGGTGAAGTGGATCCCGGCGAGGTCCGGGTCGGCCAGCGCGACCTTGGAGACGTTCAGCCCGTCGCCGGTGACGAGGTTGATGACGCCGTCGGGCAGACCGGCCTCCTGCAGCAGACGCATCGTCAGGTGGGCCGCCAGGGTCTGCGTCGGGGAGGGCTTCCAGACCACCGTGTTGCCCATCAGGGCGGGGGCGGTGGGGAGGTTGCCCGCGATCGCACTGAAGTTGAACGGCGTGATGGCGTAGACGAACCCCTCGAGCGGGCGGTGGTCCATCCGGTTCCACACGCCCTTGCTGTTGGCCACCGGCTGTTCCTGGAGGATCTGCCGGGCGTAGTGCACGTTGAAGCGCCAGAAGTCCATCAGCTCGCACGCCGCGTCGATCTCGGCCTGGTAGCAGGTCTTGGACTGGCCCAGCATGGTCGCGCCGACGAGCCGGGCGCGCCACGGGCCGGACAGCAACTCGGCGGCCTTGAGCAGGATGCCCGCCCGGTCGTCGAAGCTCAGCGCCCGCCAGCCCGGCGCCGCGTCCTTGGCCGCCTGCACGGCTGCCTGCGCGTCGCCCAGGGTCGCGTTGCGCATCGTGCCCAGGATCTTCTTCCGGGCGTGCGGCTGCCGCACGTCGATCTTCTTTCCGCCGCCCATCACCTCCCGGCCGCCGATGGTGTGGGGCAGGTCGGTCCGCTGACCACCGAGCTCGGTCAGCGCCACCTCGAGCGACGCCCGTTCCGGGCTGCCCGGCGCGTAGTCGAACACCGGCTCGTTGGTCGGGGCGGGGACCTGGGTCACAGCATCCATGGCGGCCTTCATCTCCTGTGCGGTTGGCGGGTGCGGTCTCGCGTCTGCGTCCGGACATCGTCCTGCGGTCCTATGGTGGCACGCATGGACCAGGCGATCACAGGCAGCGGCCTCGTCGTCACCCACCACGGTCGATCGCTCCGACAAGCCCCGACCCTGGTGCTCCTTCACGGACTGACCGACTCCGGTGAGTGCTGGCCGGACGCCGTCCGACGCTGGCAGGACGACTACCACGTGGTCACCTTCGACGCTCGGGGTCACGGCGACTCGCCGCGCTGGACCGACGAGCAGCTTGCCCGTGGCGTCGCGGAGACGATGCGTGACGATGCGGTCGCCCTCGTGGAACACGTTGCCGAACAGGCGATCTCGCGCCCCGTCCTCGTCGGGCACTCGATGGGCGGGTCGACCGCGTGGGCCCTCGCCCTGGCCAGGCCGGACCTGGTCGGCGGCTTGGTGCTGGAGGACCCCGCGGTCCCGGGCGAGACCACCCGCGACCCGGAGGCCTTCGCCCGCCGACAGCAGCAGGCGCTCCGGGAGGCCGCCGACCCGGAGCTGCACCCCAGGAACCAGCGCACCGGCCCCTGGTCGTGGCCGACGGTCGAGCGGGAGCCGTGGTCGACCGCCAAGCAGCAGGTCGACGAACGGATGCTGGCGACGGGGATCGTGTGCCTCGACGGGCCCTGGCCGCAGTTGTGGGCAGAACTGCGAACGCCCACCCTGGTCGTCACCGGCACCGAGCAGACCATCATCGACGCGCACCACCGGCGACGGATCGCCGAGCTCGCCAATCCCTGGATCAGCGTGGTCGTCATCCCCGATGCCGATCACTGTGTCCGCCGCTCCGACCCGGACGCCTTCCACGCGGTCGTGGACCCGTTCGTGGCCAGGGTTGCCGAGCGGACCGTCGACTAGAGCAACGAGACGACGAGGTCGAGCTCCGTCGCGTCATACCAGGACAGCTCCAGCTCCTCGTCCTCGGCGACGGCGGTCCCGGGCTGGTCGCCGAGGTGGAACGACGCGATCCGGGCCAGCGGCAGCGACGTGACGAGTCGGACCACCGACGGCTCCTCGCGCTGGCCGGACGCGTCCACCGCGAGCTCCGGATCGACGTCCGCCGCAGCCACGACGACCCGCTCACCGGTGGCCGCGGCAGGCGCGAGTGCGGCCCGGGCCGCCGCCTGCAGCGCCAGGTGCTCGTGCACCTCGACGCCGGCGCCCGGGTGGGCGACCTGGAGGGCACGCGTCACCGCGTGCGCGGGCCGTGGGGCCCCCTCCAGCCGGCGGTCGCGCGCCAGCGCACGGCAGTCCTCCCTCGTCAGGGGGACATAGACACGGCTCCGGCTCACGAATCCTCCTCGAAGTGACGGCTGTCCGGCAGCGGCCGGGGGTTGCGCAACAACGTGCCGGAGGTGCGCAAGGACGTCTCGATCACGGTGGGTCTGCGCGCGACGTCCATGAGGTTGGCGCCCATCGCCTCCAGGTCCTCCCGCCCCGGCCCGAGCACCGTCACCTCGGTGCCGTCCTCGCGCACCTTGGCCGCCTCACGCAGACAGCGGGCGGTCACCCGGTTGCGCCAGCGGCGCTCCAGCCGGGTGCCGAGGTGCTTGGGCGAGTCGAGCTCGAAGCTGACCGTGGGCGCGAGCACGTAGACGTGGTCCAGGTCGTAGCCGGCGAGCAGGTCGACGTTGGTCGACGACCAGGTCCCGCCGTCGACGTAACGGTGTTCGTCGATCGTGACCGGGTGGAACCATCCCGGGATCGAGCACGAGGCCATGACCGCCTGGGCCAGGTCCACGGCCGGCGCGCCGTCGCGCCCGAACGTGATCCGCCGCCCCGTCTCGTAGTCCAGCGCCACCACGGTCAGACCCGACCGGGACACCCAGCCGTGCGGCACGGCGTGCGCGATCATGTCGCCGATCGAGTCCAGGCTGGCGGTGCCCTCGGGCACCAGGGCGGACAGGACGGCGGTCGGCGGGATGTGCCGGAGGTTGCGGGCGTTGTTGCGCAGCAGGCTGCTCGAGCCCAGCCCGCGCCGCGGCCGGGGTGGCCGATCGGCCCCGGCAGCCGCCTCGTAGCTGAAGTCGTACCCCTGCATCGGACCGCTGGTCAGCGGCTCCCCGAGCTGGTGCCGCAGCAGGTCGTCCACGCTCACCCCGGCCCCGAGCAGGCTCACCAGGATGGAACCGGCTGAGGTGCCGACGTATTCGTCGACCTCACGCAGATCCAGGCCGGTCTCCTGCTCCAACGCCTTCATCGCGCCCACCATCCACGCGGCCCCCAGCACGCCCCCGCCCCCGAGCACGAGACCCACGCCGCTGCGGTGCCCTGTGCTCATCCCCGCGCTCCGTGCGACTCGCACAACTCGGCCAACGCGTCCACCAGGCACTGGCCCAGCAGGTCGAGGTCGGGCATGGCGTCGCGATCGGCGTTGAGGCCGAAATAGACACCCCCGTCGTATGACGTGAGTCCGATCGCGAGCGCCTGTCCCCTGGCGAGGGGGATCACCGGGTAGGTCGCGAGCATGAGGGCGTCCGCGGCATACAAGGGCATCTGCGGGCCCGGCACGTTCGTGATGACCAGGTTGAACAGTCGCCGCGACACGGCACTGCCGAGCCGGGCGCCGATGGAGTGGAGCGTCGGGGGCGCGAATCCCGCGATGCTGGCGAGCGATTCGGCCCCCACAGCGTGGCCGCCCTCCATCTGCTGGCGCATGGCGTAGGAGATCTGGTGCAGCCGCATCGCCGCTCGCGGCTCGCCCACCGGGAGGTCGACGAAGCAGGCCGTGACCCGGGTCCCCACCCCGATGGAGACCTCGTCCGGGTCGTGGACGCTCACCGGGACCATGGCCCGCAGCGTCGACCCGGACTGCACCGCCTCGCCGCGGGTCATCAGCCAGGACCGCAGTGCCCCCGTGATGGTCGCCAACACGACATCGTTGACCGTCACGTCGTCGGTGTGCCGACCGCGGGCGAGCGTGGCCCGGACCTTGCGATAGTCGTCGAGATCCGTGCCCACCATGACGAACCGTCTGGCCTCACCGATCGTGGCGTTGAGCGGGCTCTGCGGAGCCGGTCGGGCCGCGGTGCGGGCGACGGCCGAGACCAGGTCGCCCACCGACTCCAGCACGCGCGACCCGGTGGCCCGCACGTCGGCGAAGCCACCCCGCAGGTTGTCGACCAGGTGGCTGGGGCGCCGGACGACGTCCACCAGGGCCCCGGTGAGCAGCTCCAGGTTGCTCGGCGGGCGGGCCGGACGCCAGGTGTCGGTGACCGGAGCCTCCGTGTTGGGGCCGGAGGCGTCCCCGTCCACGATCACCTGCGCGAGGTCGATCGCGTTGACGCCGTCGACGAGGGCCTGGTGGGACTTGGTGATGATCGCGAAACGGCCCTGGGCCAGACCCTCGACCAGGTAGACCTCCCAGAGCGGGCGGTCCCGGTCGAGGGGCCGGGACTGCACGCGCGCGACGAGCTCCTCGAGCTGTTCGTCGGTGCCCGGTCGGGGCAGCGCCGAACGGCGCACGTGGTAGGCGAGATCGAAGTCCTCGTCGTCCACCCACACCGGGGTGGCCAGGTGTCCGGGGACGTTGCGCACCCGCTGCCGGTAGCGCGGCACGTAGGCGATGCGCCGGGCCACCAGGGAGACGAGGCGGTCGTGGTCGAACCCCTCCTCCGGGGGCTGGAACACCATGACCGACCCGACGTGCATGGCCGTGCCGGGTTCCTCCAGGTAGAGGAAGGAGGCGTCGAGCGCGGTCAGTCGGGCGGTCACGCTCCCATGTTCTCAGACCGTGCGAGGCGGGGCGATCAGGATCGACGCAGCAGACGGCGACGGGTCGGAGTCTCCAATCCGACCAGCGCACCGGCCAGCCCGGCGATCGCACGACGGGCTGCGGATCCGGCCGCGACCTCGCCGAGGGCCCGGCCCGCCAACATCGCGGCGTCCAGCGCAGCACGATCGTCCGGCACGAACCACGGGTCGGCCACGCCCGCGAACCGCTGCAGCGCGTCCTTGACCCTGCGCTCCGGATCGCCGCCCACGGCGGACGAGCGGATCTTGTTGACCACGACCCGTGGCGGGTCGGGCACCACCCGGCCGAGGTCCTGCAGGCCGCGGACGAGGCGCTGCAGGCCGACCGGGTCCGCCGCGCCCACCGCGACGACCACGTCGGCCTCCGCGATCGCGCCCAGCGTCACGGCGTTGCGCTGGGGAGCCTGCGTGTCGTAGGTGAGGTCCTCGTCCTCCTCCAGGCAGAAGCCGCAGTCGATCACGGTGACGCTGGCGAGCCGTCGCGCCATCGCCAGCACGTCGACGAACGCGTGGTCCCGCAGTTCCGGCCAGCGGTCGGCACGAGGCAGCCCGGTGAGCACTCGCAGTCGGGGGGCGGCTTCGGGGGCCACCCGCGCCAGCGCCGGCAGGTCCAGCGTTCCCTGGTCGGCAGCGCGGGTGGCGGCGGCGATGCCGGGTGCCTCGTCGAGGAGGCCCAGCGCCTGGGCGACGCTCGCGCCATACGTGTCGGCATCGACCAGCAGCGCCGGCACTCCGGCACGGGCCAGCTCCGCCGCGAGGTTGACCGCCAGCGTGGTGCGCCCGGGCGCGCCGGTGGGCCCCCACACCGCGACCACCTGGTGCTCCCGCTGCGCGCCCGGCACGCCCTGCTCCAGGCCCGGGTCAGCCGCAGGGCCCTGACCGGGCACGGCCGGGTGACCACCACCCGAGCCGTTCGACGCGCCCGAGTCGGGCTCGGGGGCCTCCAGCCGCTGCAGCGCCTGGTCGACGTCGGTCGTCGGCGCGTCGGCCGGGAGCACCGCGCCGAGACCCAGCTGGCGCAGGCGGCGCTCCGAGCCCTCGTCGCCGGGCGGGTAGACGCCGAGCACCCGGACGCCGTGCTCTGCCAGCCGGCCCAGCACCGTGCGGTCCAGTCCCCGAAGGTCGGACGAGACGACGGCCGCCTCGGCGAGGCCACTGGCCGCGGCGGCGAGCAGGTCGGGCAGGTCCGCGCACCGGCGCGTGACCTGCGCGCTGGTCGAGCGCTCGAGGGTCGCGGTCAGCTGCCCGTCCCACCGGTCGGCGACCGCGACCAGGACGGAGAGCTTCACGACCCGTCCTTCAGCCGGGAGCCGGCCACCGGCACCAGGGTGATCTTGTCCTCCCGGTCGACCGCGGCGATCAGCGCCTCCACCCGGTCGTCCGGCACCTCGATCTGGACCGCGGTCGTGGCCGAGCCGAGCAGGCGGTCCTCGTCCGGAACACCGGCGACGACGGCGGCGTCCAGCACCTTGCGGGGCG
Organism: uncultured Ornithinicoccus sp.; assembly: GCA_964425155.1. Classification (GTDB taxonomy): domain Bacteria; phylum Actinomycetota; class Actinomycetes; order Actinomycetales; family Dermatophilaceae; genus Segeticoccus. The sequence goes on from CAYRLV010000192.1 coordinate 6,945, forward strand.
TCCCGTAGGTGTCGGTGCCGGCCTCGGTCTTCTTGCCGTTGACCCACACGTCGACGACCGATCCCGGCGCGAGCACCTGGGCCACTGCCGGATCCACCGGGACGGTCAGCGTCTTGACGCCCACCTGCGAGCGCCCGCCCAGCGCCGAGTCGGGGACCAGTTCCCCCTGCCGAACCGGTCGGAGCGCGTAGGTGTGCGCGGCCAGGGGCCGGCTGGCGTCGACGTACGTCGGCGCGACGTCCTCGAGGTGCGCCTGCACGATGGTGAGGTCGTCGTCGGTGACGGGTTGGCCGGGAACCAGCGGGTGTGCGGCGACGTAGAC
>CAYRLV010000193.1:0-7266 GCA_964425155.1 uncultured Ornithinicoccus sp.
GTCACCTCCTCCGGGCGGTGGCGCGGGCGGCACACCGTGCAGCTGTCGAACTGGGGCAACGCGCCGACCCGGCTGCGGCTATTGGCCACCGACCCGGACCAGGCCCTGGGGTTCATGGTCCGACCGGAGGTGATCGACCTCCCCCTGGGCGGTTCGGCCACCGCCCGGGTGACGGCGCGCACGCGACACCCACGCCTTCGCGGAGCCGCGGCACGGCTCCCGTTCACGATCACGGGTCAGCCCGATCCCGCGCCCGTGGTGACCGCCGCCGCCGTACCCGGACTCGCGACCCCAGACCCTGCTCGACCCTCCGTGGACGGCGCCTTCACCCAGAAGGCGATCCTGTCCCGCGGCACGGTCGGCGCCGCCGGTCTCGCCGCGGTGCTCGCGATCGGACTGGCCGCGTGGGCGTTCACCCGCGCCGAGGCGGGGGAGACGTTCCAGGAGCAGGGCGTCCCGCCCACACCCTTGGTGGCCGCGGTGGCGGCTGGGCCCTCGGCCGTCCGGTTGAGCTGGCCTCCGCTCGAGCGCGTGCAGGGCTACCGGCTGTTGCACCTCGGTCCGGACGGCCGAGCCGTCGAGAGCACCGAGCAGCTGGCCAAGGAGGTGGGCGCCCACCAGGTGGACGACCTGGACGCCGACCGTCGCTACTGTTTCCAACTGGTCGCGATCCGCGGCGACCTGGAGAGCCCGCCCTCCGAGCGTGCCTGTGCCAGGACGGGGCCGGCCCCGACCGCCGGGTCGGGATCGACGACCCGCGCGACGCCCACCCCCGCGTCCACCACGGCCGGAGCGGGCCAGGGCGGTGGTCCGGGTGGTGGCCCCGGTCCCGGTGCCTCCCGACCGGCCGGGGGAGCGACCTCAGCCGGTGCCACGACGGGGGCGCCCACCCAGACCCAGCCGGGCGGTGCACCCTCCTCGGCCAGCCCGCCGGTGGAGCCGACAAGCGTCGGGGTCGTGCCCCCAGGCGCTCCCGAGCTCGCCGGCGGCAAGCAGGTGATGATCCTGCGGGCCTTCGCCGAGCTCGTCCCCCTGGCCAAGGAGAACGCCGAGGAGCTGGTCGGCGACCTGCAGGACGACGGCGTCGAGGCACGGTTGCTGCACACCACCGACTACCCGGACATCGACCCCACGTTCACCCCGTCATGGCTGGTCTACCTCGGGCCCTACGACGACACGTCCGAGGCCCGGTCCGACTGTGCTGCCGTCAAGACCGAGCACCCGAACGCCGAGTGCGTGCTGGCCACGCCGTCCCCCTGACCAGACGCGGTCACCCGGGGCGGGACCACAGCGAGATCTCGGAGATCGCCACGACCGGCTGCGCCCTGGCGTCGCTCGGTCGGGTGGCGGACCCGATGCCGATCAGCACGCTGGTGACCTCGACCTCGCTGTCCACCTCCAGGACCTGCTCCGCGGCGCCGCGCCGAAGCGGCAGCGCGAGACAGGTCTGGTCGGACAGGGTGAGATGCAGGCTGGCCGGGAGGAACTGGAGGGGACGCCTGGACGCGTCGGGGGTTCCGGCCACGACCCGGATCTCCCGGATCCGGGTGGGAGGCAAGGAGAGCAGCACCCGACCGACATCGGGTGCGCCGCCGCAGGCCGCGGTGGCCTCCGGAGGCACCCATCGGGTCGCCCAGTCGGCCGGCGTGCCGTCCACGGTTGCCTCGGCGGGGTGACCGGGCAGGCCGGAACCGCTGGGCACGGCCGTCGCCGTGACTCCCGGCACCTGGACGACCTGGTTCGTGACGTCATACCAGCGAGCCTTGACCCACTGGACCGGGTTGGTGCCCGCGGCTGCGAGGAAGCCGCCGAGACCCAGCAGCACGACCACGGAGACGGCGACCCGACGCCAGCGGTAGACCGCCGGAAGGCTGTGCCGATAGGCACGTCGGGCCCGTCGTTCCTCCGGGTTCCACCACCGCTCCCACCAGTGCGGGCGTCGGGCCGGAGCTGGTCGGACCACCCCGCCGGTCCGGAGGGGCGACCCGCACGACGCGCACAGCCGCCTGGTGCTCTCGTTGTCCCTTGCACATGAGGGACACGCGAGCGTGGTTGCTCTTGGGAGTGATTCACCCAGCGAGGCGTGATCGTCATGGTGGCTGCGTGAGTGCGCGCGGGTAGGGGTCGGCCGACGTTCCTCGGCGGGCAGCGGGGCCGTGGCGGACTCGGCAGGCACGGGATCACGGGCGACGGGACCGGCGGCACTCCGGACCGCGGGAGCGGCCTCGGACGCCTCCGACGCGCGAACGGACTCGTCCCAGCCGAGGTAGGCGCCGCAGAACAGGCAGAACTGGGAGGCGGGCGGGTTGCGCTCGCCGCAGCCCGCGCAGATGTCATCCACTCGCATCACCTCCCGGTGATGTCGAGACCGCCCCGGCGCCCGTGCCGGAGTCGGGCCCGCAAACGCCCAGAATAGTCGATAATGGGGCGCACCCGATGGGCGATTCGAGGGCGCGACGTGGTCAGGTGCAGCAACTGCGGTTTCCTGAACGAGGCGGGGGAGGACTTCTGCGCGTCCTGCGCCACCTTCCTCGAGTGGGAGGCCACGGACGAGGAGGCTGCCGCGCCTGCGGCCCCGCACCAGGTCCCATCGGCACCGGGCCAGCCGCCGCCGACCGAACGGCCGCCGACCGAACGGCCGCCGACCGAAACACCTCCGACCGAACCACCTTCGAGGCCGCCCACCGAGCCACCACCACAGCCGGCGGAGGTACGCGGAGAACCACGGCCACCACCGGCACCGCGACGTTCGGGTGTGGTGAGGCCGTCGAGCAGCCGGATCCGCGGCATCATCACGGTGATCGACGAGGGGCGCGACCTGGCGCAGCAGCGCGACCGGCCGGACCTGGCCGAGCAGCTCGATCGGGCGCGCGAGCGGCTGGGCGACCGCGCGGCGACCGTGGTCGTCGTCGGCGAGTTCAAGCGCGGCAAGTCCACCCTGGTGAACGCCCTGTTGCAGACGGCGGTCTGCCCCGTGGACGCCGACATCGTCACGAGCGTCCCGACGGTCGTGACCTACGGCGAGCGCGCGGCGGCGAGGGTGGAGGAGACCGCCGAGGACGGTGACGGCGTCGTCACCCGCGAGGCCAACCTGGGCGAGATCCCGGCCCTGGTGTCGGAGACGCCCGGGCGGCCGAGCCGCGTGCGGTCGGTCGAGGTGCGGGTGCCCCACCGCATCCTGCGGTCCGGGCTCCGCCTGGTCGACACCCCTGGTGTGGGCGGGCTCGACTCGGCGCACGGGCAGCTGAGTCTCGGCGCCCTCGGGATGGCTGGCGGCGCACTCTTCGTCACGGACGCGGCCCAGGAGCTCACCGGCCCGGAACTGGAGTTCCTGCAGACGGCGGCGCAGCGGTGTGAGCACACGGCGCTGGTCGTCACCAAGATCGACCTCTATCCGCAGTGGCGGCGCATCGTCGAGCTGGACGAACAGCACGTGAACCGGGCCGGCCTGGCGATCCCCGTCGTCCCGGTGTCGTCGTTCCTGCGCCTGCGCGCGGCGATGGAGCCGGATCTCAACGCGGAGGCCGGATTCGAACCGTTGGTGCGGGTGCTCGCGGGCGGCATCGTCGGGCCGGAGGTGGCCAGAGCCACGGTGGTGGCGGCCGAGGAGGTGGACCAGGTGGTGACCCAACTGGCCACGCAGACCGACGCCGAACGCGTCGTGCTGGCTGACCCGACGTCGGCCGGTGAGGTGATCGAGAAGCTCGACCGTGCCCGTGTCCGGGCCTCCGCGCTGACCGCCTCGTCGGCGACCTGGCAGCAGGTCCTCGCGGACGGCATACAGGACCTCGTCGCGGACGTCGAGCACGACCTGCAGCGGCGGCTGCGGGAGGTCGCCCGGGGTGTCGAGTCGGTGATCGACGCCGGCGACCCCAAGGACGCCTGGCCGGACATCGAGACGTGGCTGCACCGGCCGGTGGCCGTCGTCGCGGTCGCCAACCGGGAGCTGCTGGACGCCCGCGCGACCGAGCTGACCCGGGACGTGGCGGCGCAGTTCGACCTGGAGGCCGGTGAGGGGGTCGACCTCGCGCTGCGTGACGTGAGTGAGTCGTTGGTGGACCTGTCCCTGGCCCCTGCCGTGTCCCTGGACGCCAAGGTCGGGCGGATCGGATCGCTCGTCGTGGCGGCGCGGAGCACCGTCTACGTCCCGATGCTGCTGTTCGGGCTGGGCAGCGCGCTCGGGGTAGGGGTGATCGCCGCCGGGGTGGCCGTGGCGCTCGGGGCCGGGATCGGCCAGAAGATCGTGCGGGACGAGGCGAAGCGGCAGCGGATGCACCGGCAGCAACAGGGCAAGGTGGCGGCACGCAAGTTCCTCGACGAGGTCGCCTTCGTCATGAACAAGGAGACACGAGACGGACTTCGAGCCACTCAGCGCCAGCTGCGGGACGACTTCCAGGGGCGAGCCAGCTCGCTGCACCGGTCCGCCCGGTCGGCCCTCGAGGTCGCACAACGGGCCGGCCACATCGAGCGGGCCGACCGGGCGGTCCGTGAGGCCGAGCTGCTGAAGGAGGCCGACCGGCTCGCGCGGGTCCGCAGCCAGGCCAAGGCGTTGGCGGTCGGGGCGGCTACCGCGACGGGCGTGAGGGGAGGTGTCGCGGTCGTGGCGGCCGCGGACGACGATGGTTGACCGTCTGACGGCCGATGTCGTCGGCGTGATCACCGATGCCCGGGCTCGGGCCGGCGACCCGGCGACGGACGAGCGTCTGGCGGAGATCGCCGCCCGGTTGCAGGGGCCGCTGCGGCTGGCCATCGCTGGCAAGGTCAAGGCGGGCAAGTCCACCCTGCTCAACGCCCTGCTGGGGGAGGAGCTTGCTGCCACCGACGCGGGGGAGTGCACCAAGATCGTCACCTGGTACGTCCACGGCGACGCCCCGCAGGTCCGGCTGTTTCCTCGCGAGGGTCCGCCGCGGGACGCGTCGTATCGCCGGGACGCCGGCGGTCCACTGGAGATCGACCTGCAGGGCCTCGATCCCGAATCGATCGACCACCTCGAGGTGGCCTGGCCGAGCGGTCGGCTACGCGAGCTGACCATCCTGGACACCCCTGGCACCGCGTCTATCTCGGCGGACGTCTCTGCTCGGACCCACCGGGTCCTCGAGATCGACGACGGACGCGTCCCGGTCGCCGACGCCGTGCTCTACCTGCTCCGGCATGCGCATGCCAGCGACGCCCGCTTCCTCGAGTCCTTCCACGACGACGAGGTGGCGCACGGCTCCCCGATGAATGCCGTCGGCGTGCTCTCCCGCGCCGACGAGATCGGCTCGTGCCGCACCGATGCGCTCGAGGTCGCCGGCCGGGTCGCGCGACGCTACGAGGCCGAGCCGCGGCTGCGACGGCTCTGCCCGGTCGTCGTGCCGGTCGACGGGCTGCTGGCGCTCGCGGCCACGACCCTCCAGGAAGCCGAGTTCGCCCTGCTCGCCCACGTGGCGGAGGCGCCGACCGACGCGATCGCCCAGCTGCTGCTGAGTGCGGACCGGTTCGCGACGCGACCCAGCTCGGCGCCGCTCACCGAGCTCGAGCGGGCGCACCTGCTCGAGCGGATGGGACTGTTCGGCGTCCGCCTGTGCGTCGACCTGATCCGGCGGGGGACCGCCCCCAACGCGGTGTCGCTGTCGAGCACCCTGGTGGACCGCAGCGGGCTAACCCGGCTGCGGTCGGTCCTGGCGCGGCAGTTCGAGGATCGGGCGCGGGTGCGCAAGGCACGCGCGGCGATCGCGGCGCTCGACCACCTGCTGCGCGAGGGCTCGTGGGAGGACCCGACGTCGCTGCTGGCCCGATTGGAGGAGGTCCGTGCCGGGGCGCACGAGTTCGAGGAGCTGCGGTTGCTGGCCCGGATCCGCTCCGGGACGGTGCAGTTGACCGAGGAGCGGGCCACCGCCCTCGACCGGCTGCTCGGTGGCTTCGGGCACGACCCGGCCACCCGGCTCGGCCTCGACGCCGGCGCCGACGCGCGCGCGTTGCAGGCCGCCGCGATCGCGGCCCTGGACGACTGGCAGCACGTCGCGCACCACCCGCTCACCTCGGGTCCGGAGCGGGCCGCGGCGCGCACGGCGTCCCGCACGCTGGAGGGCCTGCTGGCGGATGCGGAGTCAGGCGGCCCGGTCGCCTGACGCGGCGTCGAGGATCAGATCAGGCCCTCGCGCAACGCGTAGGCCACGGCGTGCGAGCGGTTGCGCAGCTGCAGCCGGGTGGTCAGGTCGTGCAGTACGTTCTTGACCGTGCGCTCGCTGTAGCACAGCCGGCGGGCGATCTCGGTGGTGTCGTGGCCGTCGGCGACGAGCCGCAGGATCTCGGTCTCGCGCGGCGTCAGGCCGGTGAAGGTCAACCCCCTGGGCGCGAGCACCTGACGCTGCAGGTGGCCGAGCTGGTCCAACAACCTGCCGAGCAGGTCCGGCGGCACATCGCCCTGCCCGGAGGCGACCCGGACGACGGTGCGGACGATCGCGTCCGGTGTCGCATCGGCCCGCCGGAGCAGTCCGCCGACGCCGGCTTCGGCGGCGGTGACGAGCGCGGCGTCGTCCAGGCTGGTCGCCACCAACACGATGCGCGGTCGGTCGCCGCGGCGCAGGGCCCGGATCACCCGGGTGGTCTCCTCGTCGAGGGCGTCGGCGACCACCACCGCGACGTCGGCGTGGTCGACCTCGGTGTCGTCGACGACCCGGATCTCCGGCCGCGGCCGCAGCTGGCTGATCACCCCGGCCTGCGAGATCGGGTCGTGGCCGTGCACGTAGGTGTTGATGGGTTGGTCCATGGCGCTCTCCCGGCTGGATGGTCCCGACAGCATGGCGTGACCCGGTCAACACCCGCTCACCGATCGCTCAACAACCGCTCAACGGTTGGCGGCACCGCCCGTGCCTCGCCCTAGGGTGGGAGCCGAAGACCCCCACCGAGACCGCCAGGAGTCACCGTGCCGTCCCACCCGATCCTCACCGACGAAATGCTCGAGCGGATCCGCGGGCGCGCTGCCGCCTACGACCGGGAGAACCGCTTCCCCGACGAGGATCTGGCCGACCTCACCGAAGCGGGCTACCTCACCGCGCTGGTGCCGGAGGAGCTCGGCGGCGGCGGGCTGACACTGACCGAGCTGACCCGGGAGCAGCGCCGCCTCGCCGGTGCAGCGCCCGCGACCGCGCTCTCGGTCAACATGCACCACGTCTGGATGGGCGTGGCCCGGGTCGTCCGCGCGGCCGGGGAGGACACGATGGACTTCGTGCTGCGCGAGGCCGCGCAGGGCGAGGTCTTCGCGTTCGGCATCTCCGAGGCGGG